>JALQZD010000228.1 GCA_023258495.1 Polaribacter sp. | reverse complement strand
GCTAGATCGAGTAATGCGCGACCTCCTCGAATACTTCCGGTAAATCCGACAGCTTTTACCTCAGGATGTTTCACGAGTTGTACACCAACTTCAATTCCGCTCGAATTTAAATTCGAAAACACCCCTTCTGGCATTCCTGTTTTTTGAGCTGCTTTTTGAATCGCAGAAGCTACTAATTCTCCCGTACCCGCATGCATGGGATGCGATTTTACAATGACAGGACATCCTGCTGCCAGCGCTGCTGCTGTATCTCCTCCAGCAGTTGAGTATGCTAATGGAAAATTACTAGCACCAAATACGACAACTGGGCCCAATGGAATATTCATTTTACGTAAATCGGGCTTTGGAGCAGGTTCTCGATCAGGTATTCCGTGATCGATGGAAGCTTCAACCCAAGAACCCTCGACAACTAAATTGGCAAAAGATCGCAATTGAAAAACCGTTCTTCCTCGCTCGCCTTTGGCACGCCCCTCGGGCAAACCGGTTTCAGAACAATAGGTTTGAACCAATTCGTCATCCAAAGCCAAAATCTCATCGGCAATGGCATTTAAAAACGCTGCTTTTCGTTGACCCGAAACAGAGCGAAATTCTTCAAAGGCTTTTGAAGCCAATGCTACAGCAGCATCAATTTCTGAAGCTGTTGCTTCATAAAAGGTATGGTCGTTTTCGGTATTTGTAACCGGGTTAAAGGTTGTATACCTAAGTGTACCTTCCGATGATAATCTATTTCCGATGTAATTTTTTCCAGTAATCATATGTATTAATCTTATTCCAATTTAATTCTTAATGGACTTTTTTTCTTAATGATTTTATATCATCAACGCAACAGGTCTAAAACTTCAAGTCTTTCTTTTGCCAGAATATATCTTGCGTGAACATCATCAATTTGCGCCTGAGTCAATTTCTTCCCAAAGGTGCGCAGACCTCCAGCAATATCATTATGATGAACTCCCATGGCAAACTTAAGATACTCTAAAAGTAGTGATTGAGCATCCAAATACGACAAGGAATTTAAAGCCTGTGAAATTTTGTTGGCCTTATCCCATTCACCATTTAAGACATACTCTTGCATCGTAACACTTGCTTTCGGAAAAATATTCCCAACTCCAGTAATTCCACCGCATGCTCCTGCCAGGCCAGCATGAACGGTAACAGTATCAACTCCAGCCAAAATTTTTAATTCTTTATTCTCCAACATCAGTGTTTCAATAATGGAAACATCTACGGTAGATATTTTAAGCGCCGTTACTTTCGGAAGTTCAGAAAGTCTTAGCAAAAGTTCCGTTGAAATTGCATGATAACCCGCTGCATCCGGGTTATTGTATGGCATAATGGTAACACCCACATCTCTGGCAGTGGCCTCAGAAAGGGCATAATAGGCATACATTTCTTCTTCAGTAGGCGCTGTCTTGGTTTTTGGAGGCATAACCATTACGGTATCAACACCAACTTTTGCAAGCCCTTTAATTATGTTGGACAGTTCTTCTTTGGTTGATGCAGACGCTCCACTAATTAACGGAACATTAAATTCTTTAGCGACCTCGGATAGGGATTCTAATAAAGAAAGGCGCTGTTTGGCACTCAAATAACTATTCTCACCCAAAGTGCCAGAACCAACAAGTCCGATCATTCTAGATCCTCCAAGTCCTTGGGCTTCTAAAATACCAGCCGCTTGCTTTTGTGTTTCATCAAAATCAATTTCAACAGTACCTGATTTCGATTCTTTCAACCAGGTAAACACAGCAGGCATTACACCATTCCAATCAATTGCCATAATTCAATTTTTAATCACTCAAAATTACGATGGCTGGAATTAGTTTTTTAATTCAGAAGTATCCATAACTAATACTATTTTATCCTATTATAATATTTAATTTTATAAATTGAATATTTTTGTATTGTGAAAGTTTTTCCGTTTCAAATTCCGAAGCCTACAAATGACGCCTTAATTTATCAGGAAGATCATGAATTTGAATTTTACAATCAGCTGCATCAACATGAAGAAATTCAACTGAGTTGTATTGTGAAAGGCGAAGGAACCTTGTTGGTTGGTGATTCCTTGCATTCCTATCAATCTGGAGATGTTTTTGCTATTGGCGGAAACTTACCTCACGTGTTTTTAAGTGCATCGGGAAGCGCTGAAAAATCCGTAATGTACAGTCTGTTTTTTACCAAAGAAAGTTTTGGAGAACATTTTTTTGATTTGGAAGAACTACAATCAACAAAAGGATTTTTTAGAACTATTGATAACGGATTTCAAGCACTTTCTAAAACCAAAAATTTGGTAAATCAATTCTTGAGTTTACAATCCAAATCAAGATTGCAACGATTTGTGAGCTTACTTGAAATTGTTGAAATCTTGTCGAAATCCAAAAAACGTAATTTATCAAATCAACTCTTTAAAAAGCGATTTTCAACTCACGAAGGGCAACGAATGCGGGATGTGATGGATTATACATTTTCGAACTATCAGAATGAAATTCGAATTGATACTATTTCGGATATTGCTCATATGACTACCAACGCTTTTTGCAAATATTTTAAGAAACGTACGAATAAAACGTATAATCAATTCTTGAACGAATTACGTATTGAGAAAGCGTGTCAATTATTGCTCATCAAAGACAAATTGGTATCTGAAATTGCTTTTGAAACTGGATTCCCGAATTTATCCAATTTCAATCGAAAGTTTAAAAACATCAAGAGTGTAACTCCTTCTAAATTCAGAAACTCAAATTAGAGATTTTTCCAAATTTCCTGAATTTTCTTCGGAAGATTGTCTACAATTGAATCATAGGAATGATCAATGAATTGAAAAGCCAATTGATCGGGAACATCACCGTTTAATGTGACGGTATTCCAGTGTTTTTTATTCATGTGCCAACCCGGATTCACCGCATCATATTCGGCCCGAAGTTCTTCCGACCATTTGGGATCACATTTGACATTCATCTTGGTTTCACCTCTTTCCCAAGCATCAAGACCGGTGATCAAAAAAATCTTATTCATTACTTTGAAAACTAAGGTGACATCGTCAAAAGGAAAATGCTCGGTGACTCCTTTTTTAGACATACAATATTCATGAAGTTGATCGATCTGCAAAATGAAGTGTATTTTGTATTAAAAGACCTATAGTATTTCGTGTTAGGATAAGTAGTTAATCTACTAAGAAATCCACAACAATAGCCAAAGACTCTAATGGATTCTCTTCCATGGGCACGTGACCAGAATTTTCTAGCACTGTTAAGGTAGAATTCGGCAATATTTTATGCATTCGATATCCATTATCTAAAGGAATCCATTTGTCTTGTTTTCCCCAGAGTAAAAGCGTCTTGTTTTGAACACTCTTTAGTTTCTCCAAATTGTCTTTTGAACCTAATTTAAAATCCATATTGGCCCGGTCTATAAAAGCCTGACGATTGCCTTCTCGTAATGCCATTTTATGATAGCGGGTTATTAAGGCATCCGTAATTTTTGTGTCATCGGCATATACCTCCTCTATGTTTTTTCGAATAAACATTTTGGGGGTAATGAAAAGAAACATGGCGTTTACAGCAGGTGTTTTTGCCATTTTAAAGACCAATGGTTGTGATGTATTGGTGGGTAATCCACTCGCATCTACCAAGATCAATTTTGCAACCTTATTAGAATACTCTGCTGCATAATTCCAGGCAATATTTCCGCCCAAAGAGTTGCCAGCCAAATGAAATGAATCGATTTTAATTTCATTTGCAAATGCGTTTAAAAAATTGGTATATGCCTTGATTGAATAATCTCTTTCCGCATTGGGTCCTGTGAGTCCGAAAGCGGGTAAATCCATTCGAATGACACGATAGTTTTCTTTCAATTTTTTGGCCCAACCATCCCAAGTATGCAATGACGCCGCAGTTCCATGCACTAATACAATTGGAAACCCTGATCCTTCGTCCCGATAATGGACTTGCAATCCATCTACATCAACAAATTTTGAATGCTCGTTAGCATACTCCTTTTTGAGGTCTTCTAATGAAATATCAGCATAATACCCATTGTAAACACCTATGGCTAAAATTACTAGAATCAAGTACAGAACCTTCCTTCGGACAGACATAGCGCTAATTTAAAATCTCGTATAAAATGGGTTTGCTAGGTGTGGCATCATTCTCAAAAGGAGCGATCATCAAGTTTAATAGATACTCCCCATCCTTCACCGAATTTGGAACAAAGATAAACTCAGTAATGGTAGCATCCATCCGGATTTCACCATCTGTATTCCAGAACGCATTGTGTGACAACAGCATACCATCATCATTTTCCTTGTCTACGGATGGCAAATCAATAAGCAAATGCTTGATACCTTTTTCTCTCAAATAAATTGCGGCCTTTTGGGACAAATAGGTCGGATTGGTATTTGAATAATTCGTGGTTTTTTTGTCTTCTAAATTTGGTAATGTTCGTATGACTACCGCATCACGCTTTTTATTTCCAAGTGCCTTCCGTAATTGTTTCACTCCAATCAAGAAATCACCTTTGTGATATAAGGGTGCAATCGTGACCAACTCCGCTAGAAAAAAATAATGCTTTAAGTTTTGATTTACAGAATATACTTCTTCTGTGATATGACCAACACATTCGGTGTGTGTAATATGTGAATGCGGATTGAATTGAATTGAATTAAAATTAACTACCGCTCCTTCGGCTACTTTTATAATACTACCTTCATAGGTTTCGGGATAAATTTTAGCATGATCTATATACCAGGAATTGACCCCATCTCTATCTGGACTAATGGCGATTGATATATCGATAGGTTTCGAAATATCAATATTCATTTTTCTGGAATTATATTCAATTGTAGCTTTCAACATAAGATTATTTTAAGTTCAGCATAAATAAATCAGAGGCGATTCCGTCGGATAAAAACTTTCCTTTTTCGGATGTTTTTAAGTTTCCGTTATGAATATACAATAATTCTTCTTGAATGTATTTCTCACTTTGTTTTTCTAAATAGGTACGGTATTTTTTCCCGTAATCTGTTTCCACTTTATCCATTGAAACGCCCCAGATGGTTCGTAATCCGGTCATGACATATTCATTGTAAGAATCTTTTTTTGTGAGTGTTTCTCGCTCAATTGGCAATTCATTATTTTGAATCGCCTTCAAATATTTGGCATTGTTACGAATATTCCAACTTCTCTCACGACCATTATAGGAATGTGCAGAAGGCCCAAGCCCAATGTAATTTTTTCCTTGCCAATACGCCGAATTATTGCGACTCAAATAGCCTTCTTTTCCAAAGTTCGAGGTTTCGTAATGAATGAATCCTGCAGCATCCAATTTTTCAATCAGCATAAAAAACTGAATTTGGGCTTGTTCATCATCGACATCAGGGATAATCTGCTTTTCTATAAAATTGGCCAGTGCTGTTTTGGGCTCCACGGT
>JALQZD010000167.1 GCA_023258495.1 Polaribacter sp. | reverse complement strand
AATTTTATCATTTACTACACAAATACTTTTATGCCACTCGGCCTTTTTATAGCAGTGATTTTATTCACCTCAAAATTGGCAAATAACACCGAAATAATTGCCATTTCTAATGCAAGAGTTTCTTTTGTTCGTTTTTTATATCCGTATTTTTTGGGTGCTACCATCATTACGATTTTGGCTCTTGGTATGAATCATTTTGTAGTTCCAAATAGCAGTACGACGAGAAAAAATTTTGAGAAGAAATACATTAATAGCGCAAGACAAAAAAGGGAATTGAAGTTTGTTCAGGATTTCAGTTTACAGCTTACAGATCGTAATTATATTTTCATTCGAACCTATAATACAGAGAATAATGTCGGTTATGATTTTACCTCCGAAATCTATGATGGATTTGAACTAAAATCTAAGATAGCTGCAGATCGAATTCAATATAATGATAGAGATTCTGTTTTTTCGCTAATTAATTGGCGATTCAGAGAACGATATAAGGATCGTGATAGTATTTCTTCTGGTGTCAAACTTGATACTGTATTTAATTTTACCCCGAAGGATTTGGTGTATCAATCCTCATTATCACAGGAGATGCCTTCTGATGAGTTGTTAGATTTTATTGAAATTTCTAAAAAAAGAGGGGTTAAAAATCTAAATGCTTATTTGGTAGAATTTCACAAGCGCACCAGTTTACCTATGGCGTCTTATTTCCTTACATTAATCGCTGTGTGCTTGGCATTTCGAAAACGTCGGGGCGGAACCGGAATTAATCTCGCTATTGGTTTTGGAATTATGTTTATGTATGTTTTCTTAATGAAGGTCTTTGAGGTTCTTGGGGCTGTGGCCGGAGTTAATTCTTTTGTTTATGTTTGGATTCCGAATCTATTATTTGGATCGCTTTCCGTTTACCTATTTTTAAATGCCAGAAAATAATTTAAAGAATTACGCGCTACTCCATATGATTGTTTTCATTTGGGGGTTCACTGCCATTTTGGGAGCATTAATTTCGATTGAGGCTATTCCTTTAGTGTTTTTCCGTATGGGACTTGCGACCATTTTTATCGGACTGTATTTTTTTGCCATCAAAAAGAATGTTCGAACAGATTCCAGTTCGTTACTAAAATTCTTCGGAACAGGAATCATAATTGCTGTCCATTGGATATTTTTCTTTCAATCAGTCAAAGTGTCAAATGTTTCTGTTGCTTTGGTAACGATGAGCACGGGAGCGTTTTTCACGTCATTGGTTGAGCCTTTTTTTTACAATCGAAGAATCCGTTCCATTGAAATTATTTTAGGTTCTATTGTAATCCTTGGGTTATACATTATTTTCAATTTTGAGTCTCAGTATAAGCTGGGAATCATATATGCATTGATGTCTGCCTTCCTAGCATCACTATTCACTGTTTTTAATGGGATTTTTGTGAAGTCTCATGATGCTGATAAAATCTCATTTTATCAATTGGGATTCGGAACAATAGGGATACTTATTTTTCTGTTTTTTCAGAATGAATTCACTTCAGAATTGTTCAATTTATCGCTTATGGATTGGTTCTATCTTTTTGTATTGAGCAGTGTTTGTACTGCTTTTGCCTTTATTATGTCGATTAAAATCATGAAATACCTTTCACCGTATACCGTCATGCTTACCATTAATTTAGAACCTATTTATGGAATCATTCTCGCTCTCCTAATTTTTGGTGAAAAGGAACAGATGAATGTTGAATTTTATATTGGAGCAATGATTGTTTTTACAGTCGTTTTGGCCAATGGAATTATTAAAAATCGGGACCAAATAAAAAATAAGATTGCCTTAAAATCCAAGAGAAAAAAATAATTTTTATTAGTATGTTTGTAGATTCAAACGACTAACAAAAGAGATCAGATTTATGGAGTATTTAGATTTTGAAATGCCGATAAAAGAGTTGGAAGATCAGCTGGAAAAATGTCAAATTATTGGCGAAGAGAGCGAAGTTGATGTCTCAGCAACTTGCAAGAAAATCGAAAAGAAATTGGCAGAGGCAAAAAAAGATATCTATAAAAATCTTACTCCCTGGCAACGTGTTCAATTATCGAGGCACCCAAATAGACCATATACCTTAGATTATATCAATGCGATTTGTGGAGATACCTTTATGGAACTTCATGGTGATCGAAATGTAAAGGATGATAAAGCCATGATTGGTGGTCTAGGAAAAATTGGTGAGCAATCATTTATGTTCATTGGTCAGCAAAAAGGGTATAATACCAAGACCAGACAGTACAGAAATTTTGGGATGGCGAATCCCGAAGGATACCGGAAAGCATTGCGTTTGATGAAAATGGCCGAAAAATTCGGGATTCCTGTGGTTACCTTATTGGATACTCCAGGTGCTTATCCTGGGCTAGAAGCTGAAGAACGCGGGCAGGGTGAGGCTATTGCCAGAAATATCTTGGAAATGACACGTTTAAAAACACCTATTATTACCATTGTAATTGGTGAAGGAGCTTCTGGGGGAGCGTTAGGAATTGGTGTTGGAGATCGTGTATTTATGATGGAAAACACCTGGTATACTGTAATTTCTCCAGAATCATGTTCTTCTATCCTTTGGAGAAGCTGGGAATTTAAAGAACAGGCAGCTGAAGCTTTAAAGCTCACAGGTAATGATATGAAAAAGTTGAAAATTATCGATGGAATTATCAAAGAACCATTAGGTGGTGCGCATTCTGATCGACAATCGGCGTTTAAGGCCGTAGAGAAGCAAATTCTAAAATCTTTTGATGAGTTGAAAGATTTAGACCATGCTACCCTTATCGAAAAAAGAATGAATAAATACCTTGAAATGGGAGTTTACAAGGAATAATTCCAATCCTACCTTTACTTTTAGTCTTTTAAACCTACTGAATTTAATAATACCTTTAATGCAGGATCAGAGGGTCTTGGTGCATTATAAGCCCTAATTAAACCTTTATCATCAATCAATATAAATCTTGGAATACCACTGATTTCATATGCTTGTTGAAAAGAGAAATCTTGTCCACTCCATAATTGTACACCACCCAGTGATTTTTGTTTCACAAAGTTTTTCCACTTTTTCTCTGCAGCCTCCCAAGATCCACCGCTTTTTCGTGGTTCATCTGTGGAAATACTCACAAATTTGATGTTCTTTCCGCGGAACTCTTTTTGGATTTTTTTCAGGTAAGGGATTTGTTGAATACAAGGGCCACACCAGGTTGCCCAAACATCGATATATACGAAACTGCCTTTGAAATCATCTAAAGAAGTATTTCCACCTCTGTAATTCTTATAGTCGATAAATTTAGGTGAAGGTTTACCTATTCCTATAGTTAAGTTTCTTTTGTATAAAGTTTCAAGGTAAAATATAACATCACTTTTTTGTTTCTCTGAATTAGCTACTAAGTTCGAATCCAAACCAGAATACCCCTTAACTAGATCTTCATACCCTTTTTTAATGTCTTCGATTTTGGCGTTAAATTCTTCTTGGTTTAATTGGTAAAGGCTGTCTGGCGGTGGGATACTACGACCAAATTTTACCTGTGAGATAATATAATTACTATTCACAGATCCCTTACCCGAAAATTTGAAACTAGTTAAAAATTCATCTGAATCACCTTCAAGTTTTAAGTTATATCCATTATCAATGAATATTGGAGCTCTGTTTCTGTTACTTGTGAACATGGTATAAATACCGGCTATTTTTACTTTAACCGTATCTTCAAAAGAGCCATCACTTTCAATCTTTATTTTTTTATTGAAGTTGCCATATCCAAGGATAGTTATAATGGAGTCTTTATTGTTCTCTAGTTTTCCCGAAAACTTTGAATACCCTTTGGGGTTACTATTACAAGAGAAAAGAATTGCTATTAAAAATAGGATAAAATAATTTCGAATCATGGGTTCAAATTTTGCTACAAATATAAAGTATTAATACCTTAAAATTTGTTAATTCATTTGACTAAAAAGTACTAATTTGCAATATTCTAAATCAATCCATCAATAATGAATGCTATTCATTTCGTGACCCAAAACCCTCTTAATTTGACGGATATTCAGCAAATCCTTCATGATGATATGAAATTGGAATTGTCTGAAGAGTCTAAGGCTAAAATCATTGCCTGTCGTTCTTATTTGGATGAAAAGTCGAAATCCTTTTCGGATCCCATCTACGGAATTAACACAGGTTTCGGAGCTTTATGCAATGTGAAGATTAAGGATGAGAATCTTCAAAAACTACAGGAAAACTTGGTGAAAAGCCATGCCTGTGGAACAGGGGAACGGGTGCCAAATGAAATCGTTCGATTAATGTTGTTGTTCAAAATTAAAAGTTTGAGTTTTGGTCATTCGGGAGTTCAATTGGCGATTGTAGAACGATTGATTGATTTTTACAATAACAACATTTATCCTGTTGTATATACACAGGGTTCTCTAGGTGCATCTGGAGATTTAGCTCCACTTGCTCATCTATCTCTTCCATTAATCGGAATGGGCGAAGTTTGGTATAATGGGCAAATCCAAAATACGGAAGTAGTATTTGAAAAATTCCAATGGGAAGCCATAAAGCTACAATCGAAAGAAGGATTGGCCTTGTTAAATGGAACCCAGTTCATGTCTGCTTACGGCATCCATTGTTTACTGGAATGCCATAAATTGTCTTATCTGGCTGATGTAGTGGCAACACTTTCTCTAGAGGGATTTGATGGGAGGAAAGATCCGTTTAATGAATTGATTCATTTGGTGCGACCCCATAATGGTCAACTAAAAACAAGCAAACGGATTCTTGAATTATTAGACGGTAGTGAATTGATTGAAAAAGAGAAATTTCATATTCAAGACCCATATTCTTTCCGTTGTGTACCTCAAGTACATGGGGCGTCAAAAGATACGATTAGGTTTGTGACCAAAACCTTCTTAACTGAAGTCAATGCTGTAACAGATAATCCGAATATTTTCGTTCAAGAGGATGTGATTGTTTCTGGTGGAAACTTTCACGGGCAACCCTTGGCTCTAGGATTAGACTTTCTTGCTATTGCCTTATCTGAATTAGGAAATATTTCGGAGCGACGAACCTATCAATT
>JALQZD010000129.1 GCA_023258495.1 Polaribacter sp. | reverse complement strand
CTTCTAGTTCCGTTAATTTGTGTGTTGCGAATTGACGCAGATCTTCGAAAAATACTAAAAAATCGGCTTCAAAATCATCATAGAATTCTTCCAAATCGACAATAGCCAAATGCATTTGAGATTTCAATTTCGATCTTCGGTTCATTCCGTCAAGTACTTGTGCAATGGTATCGATTTCACGGTAGTTCACCAATAAGTTGTACATTTTCATATAATGGAAAAAACGCTCTGTTCGTTGTGGCATTTGCTCCATTTGGTCAAGTAGCTTATAAAAGGAATCGGCAAAAACAGGTAGTGGAAAGTTGGAATACCTACTCCAGTTTTTAGCCAGAAAATGATCATAAAATATATCGATAATAACACCGTCATAATGTCGGTATCGTTCATGCAATCTGTCCTTGCTTCTTTTTACAACCGGATGTCGGTCTGTGAATGCATCGATAGCACGATGCAGGAGAATTCCGTTTTGAATCGTTTGGTTGTATATGAACATCTCTTTACCCTTCACATGATCGGCTATGAAGTTGCCAATCATAATATCATCTTTATCGTCGGACAAATACAAATGGGCTAAGAAATTCATAGCGCTTTTCTATTATTTCTTCGGAACTACCAATTCTTCTACGCTTAATTTCTCTGGGCGGTAAACGTTTACTTCGGCATCACTCGGATAACCCAAAGAAATCCCACAAACCAATTCGTAACCCTTCGGAACATCAAAGTGTTTATCGACAGGTTCGCGCCATAAGTTTAAGGCACCTTGCGGACAGGTACCTAATCCTTTTGCTGTGGCCGCCATCATAAAGTTTTGCATGAATATTCCGGTGTCTACCAATGCTGTATATTTCATTTTCGGATTTGCGAAAATCCAAATCGCGGCAGGAGCTCCGAAGAAGTAGAAATTCTTTGTCATCTCAGAATTTCGTTTCTTATGATCATCACGTTTGATGCCAAGTACTTTGTACAATCCGATAGCTGTTTTTATACGGCGATCCTGATAATAACCCGGATACTTTCCCTGAATGGTTTCATACACCTTATTCGGAGCAAGCTTGTGTTTGTATGCGGTGATTAACTTCCCAATGATGTTCTTCTTTCTGAGTGAAAGTGAAACGTTGTACTTGTGGGTTAATTCTTCTCCGATAGCCTTTAACGTATCACCAGTTGCAACTACCACTTTAAAAGGTTGTGTGTTCGAACTCGAAGGTGCTTCTAGAGCTTCTTTTAAATGATCGTGAATTACCGTTTCTGGAACGGGTTTATCTAAGAAATCTCGAATACTTCGGCGTTTGGCGTTTATCTCTTGAAAGGTCATTCGGCTGGAAAATTAGTACAATCGAAAATACGGAAAATTTTGTTAGGGATTCGATGCATTTCAGGTTCCGTTAGGCGCAAAAAAAAATCCTTACGAGTGCAAGGATTTAATATCTCTGTGCTGGATGTCTTAATTGTTCAACATCACTGGCATTACCAGCATGGTAATTTGTTCACCTTCTTGCGTTCCGTCAATCGGAGTTAAAATACCTGCTCTGTTTGGTAATGATAATTCTAATAGGACTTCATTTGAATTCAAGTTGCTCAACATTTCGCTTAAGAATCTAGAGTTGAATCCGATTTGCATATCGTCTCCCTGATAATCACAGCTCAAACGCTCGTCTGCCTTGTTGGAGAAGTCTAAATCTTCTGCAGAAATATTTAATTCTGTTCCGGCCATTTTTAAACGAATCTGATGTGTGGTTTTGCTCGAGAATATCGATACACGCTTTACAGAATTCAAGAACGAACTCCTGTCAACTGTTAATTTATTTGGATTTTCTTTTGGAATAACCGCTTCATAGTTTGGATACTTGCCATCAATTAAACGACA
>JALQZD010000089.1 GCA_023258495.1 Polaribacter sp. | reverse complement strand
GAATCCATTGGCTAGTGTTAATGCCAATTGTGTGATTGGATTCGCTCCTGCTTCGGCAATATGATATCCAGAGATAGAAACGGAATAGAAATTTCGGACCTGATGATCAATGAAATACTCCTGAACATCTCCCATTAATCGAAGCGCGAATTCTGTTGAAAAAATACACGTGTTTTGTGCCTGATCTTCTTTTAAAATATCGGCCTGAACGGTGCCTCGAACTTGTGCTAAGGTTTCTGCTTTTATGGTATTATAAACATCTTGCGGTAAAATCTGATCTCCAGTTACTCCGAGGAGCATTAGACCTAATCCGTTATTACCTTCTGGTAAGTCTCCCTGATATTTTGGTCTTTTAATTCCTTTATCGTCGTACAATTCTTTTAGCTTGGCTTCCACCTTTGCTTCAAGATTATGCTCCTTAATGTATTTCTCACAATTCTGATCGATAGCCGCATTCATGAAGAATCCTAATAACATGGGAGCAGGACCGTTAATCGTCATTGAAACTGAAGTCATCGGATGGCTTAAATCAAATCCGGAGTATAATTTCTTAGCATCATCTAAACAGCAAATGGAAACTCCGGCATTACCAATTTTTCCGTAAATATCGGGACGGTGACCTGGGTCATTTCCGTACAACGTCACACTATCAAATGCTGTCGATAATCGTTTGGCAGGCATTCCTAAACTCACATAATGGAAACGTCTATTCGTTCTTTCTGGTCCACCTTCACCGGCGAACATTCGGGTTGGGTCTTCACCAGTTCGTTTAAACGGATATAATCCAGAAGTGAATGGAAACTCACCCGGAACATTTTCTTGTAAATTCCATTTCAATAAATCACCCCATGCCTCATATTTAGGTAAAGCGATTTTTGGAATATCTGAATGTGATAAGGATTTGGTATGCGTTTCAATCTGAATGTCTTTATCTCGAACCTTAAATGAATACATTGGATCCTTGTATTGTTGAACTTTCTCCTGCCAATTGGCAATGATTTCCCAATTGTATGGATCCAAATTCATTTTAACCCGATCAAATTCACCAAGTAATAAGCGTAAGAAATCTTTATTTGCTTCGGTTTGGATGCCATTTAGTTCTTCCTGATCTAATCCGTATTTGGAAAGTCCTAATGCTTTTCCGCAAACTGATTCGATGGTTTTATAAATTCCATATAGCTTTTGGGCAACAATAACCTGTTCACTGGCCTTTTTGTCGTAGGCTCTATTATTTTCTGCAATTTCTGATAAGTACCGAACGCGCGCTGGTGGAATCACATAGATTTTCTCAGACATTTCTTTCGTAATTTCAAATGTCGATGTTAAATCTGCACCGGTTTTCTCAACCAGCTTGTCCATTACGGCCTTATAGAGCGAGTTCATCCCTGGGTCGTTAAACTGGGAGGCAATCGTACCGAATACAGGCATTTCATCCATTGGAACATCCCACAGATTGTTGTTTCGCATGTATTGCTTTTTTACATCGCGCAATGCGTCAAGGGCTCCGCGTTTATCAAACTTATTAATGGCAACCAAATCCGCAAAATCCAGCATATCAATTTTCTCCAATTGCGTTGCGGCTCCAAATTCAGGAGTCATTACATATAAGGAAGTGTCCGAATGTTCGATAATTTCTGTGTCTGACTGACCAATACCTGATGTCTCTAAAATGATTAAATCAAATTCAGCAGCCTTTAAAACTTCAACAGCTTCATTCACATATTTTGACAATGCTAAATTAGATTGTCTTGTCGCTAAAGAACGCATGTACACACGAGGATTGTTAATCGCATTCATACGAATCCGATCTCCTAATAAAGCCCCTCCTGTTTTACGTTTTGATGGATCAACAGAAATCAGACCGATTGTTTTTTCTGGAAAATCGATTAAAAATCGACGCACCAATTCATCTACCAAACTCGATTTTCCTGCTCCTCCAGTTCCAGTAATTCCCAAAACAGGTGTCTTGGCATCTTTATTTTTATTGTGGATAATCTCCATGGTTTCTCTCGCAACTTCTGGGAAGTTTTCTGCGGATGAAATTACTCTAGCAATGCTTCGTATTTCTTTTTTTGATAGTTGATTTACCTCTCCATTTAATTGATCACCAACTGCAAAATCAGATTTTTCTACCAAATCATTAATCATTCCCTGCAATCCCATTTCACGACCATCATCTGGAGAATAGATGCGGGTAATTCCATAATCCATCAATTCTTTGATTTCCTCCGGAAGGATTACTCCACCACCACCACCAAAAATTTTGATATGGCTTGCCCCTTTTTCCTGCAACAAATCGTACATGTATTTGAAGTACTCATTGTGTCCTCCCTGATAGGAAGTCATCGCTATTGCATTTGCATCTTCCTGAATTGCACAATTCACTACTTCTTCCACACTTCGATCATGACCTAAATGGATCACTTCAACTCCTGTAGATTGAATAATTCTACGCATAATATTAATGGCCGCATCATGACCATCGAATAAAGATGCCGCCGTAACAATTCTAACTTTGTGTTTTGGTTTGTAAGGTGCAATTTGTTCCATTCGTAAAAAAAGTCTCTTTTTTGACTCGCAATTTACGGAATTTTCAAAAAAAACTCGATTTTTTTGAAGTCACAAAAATTTGATAACTGGAAATTTAATTACCTTTATAGACTCAGAAAAAGTAATCATCCAATGACTTTCCAAGAACTCATTATACAAGGGATTCCAGACCAACTTCCACAAAGAAAGGAATATGATTTTTCAGTTAATCATGCACCAAAGCGTAAAGAGATTTTGACAAATGATGAAAAACGATTGGCACTACAGAATGCGCTTCGATATTTTGATCCGATACATCATGCTGAATTGTTACCAGAATTCAAGCGTGAATTAGAATCGTATGGTCGAATTTATATGTATCGATTCAGGCCTGATTATGAGATGTTTGCTAGAAAAATTGAAGATTACCCGGGGAAATCAGAGCAAGCCAAATCCATTATGCTGATGATTCAAAATAATTTGGATCCGAAGGTTGCTCAACACCCACATGAATTGATTACTTATGGTGGTAACGGAGCAGTATTCCAGAATTGGGCGCAGTATCTATTAACGATGCAGTATTTATCGGAAATGACAGATAAGCAAACTTTAGTAATGTACTCTGGTCATCCGTTAGGATTATTTCCTTCAAATAAAAATGCTCCGCGAGTTGTGGTGACCAACGGAATGATGATTCCGAATTATTCGAAACCCGATGATTGGGAAAAATTCAATGCGTTGGGTGTTACGCAATATGGCCAAATGACAGCTGGAAGTTACATGTACATTGGACCGCAGGGAATTGTTCATGGGACGACGATTACCGTGTTAAACGGTTTTCGAAAAATTGGAAAAAGTCCGTCAGGAAGATTGTTTGTGACCGCAGGTTTGGGTGGAATGAGTGGAGCGCAGCCAAAAGCAGGAACTATTGCAGGATGTATAACAGTTTGTGCAGAAGTAAATGAAAAGGCGGTATACACCCGTCATTCACAAGGATGGGTTGATGAGGTGATTTCTGATCTCAATGAATTGTGTAAACGGGTGAATAAGGCGAAAAATAATCAAGAGGTGGTGTCTATTGCCTACCAAGGAAATATCGTTGACGTCTGGGAAAGGTTTGATGAAGAAAATATTCAAATTGAATTAGGTTCAGATCAGACTTCATTGCACAATCCGTGGGCTGGTGGATATTATCCGGTCGGATTAAGTTTTGAAGAATCCAATTCAATGATGGCTGAGCAGCCCGAATTATTTAAAGAAAAAGTACAAGAGAGTCTTCGAAGGCATGCTACTGCGGTCAATAAACATACCGCTAAAGGAACCTATTTCTTCGATTACGGAAATGCATTTTTACTGGAATCGGGAAGAGCAGGTGCCGATATTTTTGCATCGAACGGAATCGATTTTAAATACCCAAGTTATGTGCAAGATATTATGGGACCGATGTGTTTCGATTATGGTTTTGGTCCATTCCGTTGGGTATGTGCCTCTGGTAAGCCCGAGGACTTGCAAAAGACTGATGAAATCGCTTGTGATGTATTGGAAAAATTAATGACCAATGCTCCTGATGAAATTACCCAGCAAATGGCTGATAATATCAAATGGATTAAAGAAGCACAAAAGAACAAGTTGGTGGTGGGTTCACAGGCGAGAATTCTGTATGCTGATGCCATAGGCCGAATAGAAATTGCGAAGGCCTTCAATAAAGCTATAAAAAAAGGAGATATTGGTCCCGTAGTTTTGGGTAGGGATCATCATGATGTATCAGGAACCGATTCGCCGTATCGGGAAACTTCCAACATTTATGATGGTTCTCGATTTACGGCAGATATGGCCATTCATAACGTGATTGGAGATAGTTTTAGAGGGGCAACCTGGGTATCTATTCACAACGGCGGAGGTGTTGGTTGGGGAGAGGTGATTAACGGTGGATTTGGCATGCTTCTTGATGGTTCTAAAGCAGCGTCAAAGCGCTTAAAATCAATGTTATTCTGGGATGTGAACAACGGAATTGCTCGAAGAAATTGGGCTCGAAATAAAGAAGCAATTTTTACGATTACAAGAGCTATGAAAGAAAATAAAAACCTCAAGGTGACCGTTCCAAATTTTGTTGATGAACAATTATTAACAGATTAAAACTAAGAAATTATGAAGGTAATGAAGTATGCGATTATTGGATTGGTATTGGTGCTCTCTTCGTGTAGTAGCATTAAAGTGACGACAGATTATGATTCTGGTGTAGCGTTTGGCAAGTATAAAACATTTGCCTTTTTCAAAACAGGAATCGATAAGGCAGATATCTCCGACTTGGATAAGAAACGAATACTAAGAGCTATTGAGCGTGAATTAAAAGCTCAAGGTTTTACCAAATCCGATAACCCAGACTTTTTAGTAAGCATTTTTGCGAAGTCTAGAGAGCGTGTTGATGTCAATCAAAGCAATTTAGGACTTGGCTGGGGCTGGGGCTGGGGTTGGAACCCATGGATGATGGGTGGAGGAATGAATCAAGTGAATGTTTCTCAGTTTACAGAAGGTACTTTGTTCATTGATTTCATCGACAAGCAGAAAAAGGAATTGATATGGCAAGGAGTAGGCTCAGGAGCGCTGCGAATTCAAAATCGTGAGAAAAAAGAAAAACGAATCAATCTTTTTGTGAAGGAAATTGTTTCCAAATTTCCGCCTAAGAAGAATTAGAAAAGTAATAAGCAAAAAAAACTCCGGAAAGTTGTTCCGGAGTTTTTTTTGCACTAGAAATAATTCTAAAATCTATTTTTAAACATCAGCACTCTTTACTGTTTCAACAATTCTTCCAGCTACTTTGTATGGATCAGCATTAGAAGCAGGTCTTCTGTCTTCTAACCAACCTTTCCATCCTTTTTCTACTGTAATGATAGGGATACGAATAGAAGCACCTCTATCAGATACACCGTAGCTAAAGTCTTTAATTGACGCTGTTTCATGTAAACCAGTTAAACGCTGATCGTTGAACTCACCATATACGTCGATGTGCTCTTTCGTTACAGGTCTGAATGCCTCACATACTTTTTCGTAAATCTCTTTAGAACCGCAAGTTCTTAATAATGAGTTAGAGAAGTTAGCATGCATACCAGAACCGTTCCAATCTCCTTTAATTGGCTTTGGATGGTATTCGATAAAGTAACCATAATCTTCTGTCAATCTATCTAACATGTAACGTGCCACCCAAACCTGATCACCTGCAGCTTTTGCTCCTTTTGCAAAGATTTGGAATTCCCACTGACCACAAGCAACCTCTTGGTTAATCCCTTCAAAGTTGATTCCTGCAGCAATACATAAATCTGCATGTTGTTCTACTAATTCTCTACCATGAGTATTTCTACCTCCTACCGAACAGTAATATAATCCTTGAGGACCAGGGAAACCACCAACAGGGAAACCTAAAGGTAACTCAGTTGCCGTATCCATAATAAAGTACTCCTGCTCAAAACCGAACCAGAAATCATTATCATCATCATCAATTTTCGCTCTCGCATTTGTTGGGTGCGGAGTTCCATCAGCATTTAATACTTCTGTCATTACTAAATATCCATCTTTTCTAGCTGGATCTGGGAAAATCGCCACAGGCTTTAATAAACAATCTGAAGACCCACCTTCGGCTTGCTTGGTCGATGAACCATCAAAAGACCAAATTGGACAATCCTCTAACTTACCACTAAAATCCTCTTCAATTTTAGTTTTACTTCTCATATTTTGCGTTGGGAAGTAACCATCTAACCAAATGTATTCTAACTTAGACTTACTCATAATTGTAAAAATTAAATTTAACGGAGCAAAAATCATTTATTTAAATTACATATCAAAAAAATAGGGGGTCTAATTCTCAAAAGTTATTAAGAATAATTTTATCCCTAATTTTTTAAGGGTATATTTGTAAAAAATGTAAAATTACTTAAGAATTCTGTTTTTATGTCAATAGTTCGGTTCAATGCTTTGCAACAAGTTTTCAACAGGGAAAAAGTTGAAATTACTGACGTTGAAAAAAGATCATTATTATTTGGAAAAAATGTTTTCAACAAGTTTGCTATGCAGCAGTATTTGACAGAAACTGCATACAATAGTGTAATGGATGCTATTGAGAAAGGGACGCGTATCGATCGGAAAATTGCTGATCAGGTGGCCGTAAGTATGAAAGATTGGGCCATGTCTAAAGGTGCTACACATTACACGCATTGGTTTCAGCCTTTAACAGGGGCAACTGCTGAAAAACATGATGCTTTTTTCGAATCGATTAATGGCGGCTTGGCATTAGAGAAGTTTGATGGAAAACAATTGGTGCAGCAAGAACCTGATGCCTCTAGTTTTCCAAGTGGCGGAATTCGAAACACATTCGAAGCACGGGGATATACGGCTTGGGATCCAACGTCTCCGGCTTTCGTTTATGAAACTACTTTATGTATACCAACGATATTTGTTTCTTACACCGGTGAGGCTCTAGATAATAAAACTCCTTTGCTTCGCGCTTTGCAGGCTGTTGATTACCATGCGACGGAAGTTTGTAAATATTTTGATAAGAATGCGAATAAAGTAAATGCAACTTTAGGATGGGAACAAGAATATTTCCTGATAGATGAAGCCCTATTTAACTCAAGACCAGATTTGGTTTTAACGGGGCGTACCTTATTAGGGAAGTCATCTGCAAAAGGACAACAGTTAGAAGATCATTATTTCGGGAGTATTCCAAGACGTTCCATGAAATTCATGCGCGACCTTGAGCAGGAATGTTTGTTATTAGGTATTCCTTTAAAAACACGTCATAATGAAGTAGCTCCAAATCAATTTGAGGTAGCACCAATTTTTGAGGAAGCAAATTTGGCTGTAGATCACAACTCCTTACTAATGGATGTGATGGATAAGGTCGCGAAAAGACACCATTTTAAAGTATTATTCCATGAAAAACCATTTAACGGTGTAAACGGTTCTGGGAAACATAATAATTGGTCTCTTATGAATGAGAGTGGAACCAACTTATTATCACCAGGTAAAACTCCAATGAAGAACTTACAGTTTTTAACCTTCTTCATTAATACGATTAAAGCTGTTAAAGATTATGAAGAGTTGCTCAGAGCATCCGTAGCAACGGTTGGGAACGACCATAGACTCGGAGCTAATGAAGCCCCGCCACCAATTATATCCGTATTTATAGGAAAACAATTGTCTGAAGTGCTGGAAGAGCTTGAAAATGTAACTAAGGGAAAATTATCCCCAGAGGAAAAGACCGATTTGAAATTAAATATTATTGGTAAAATTCCGGAAATTCTTTTAGATAATACCGATCGGAATCGTACGTCACCATTTGCTTTTACGGGAAACAAGTTTGAATTTAGGGCAGTAGGTTCATCGGCAAATTGCGCGGTACCAATGACTGTTTTAAATACAATCGTCGCAAAACAATTAAAGGAATTTAAAATTGAGGTTGATAAACTGATCAAGGATAAAAACCTAAAGAAGGATGAAGCTATTTTTAATGTATTGCGAGAATACATTAAAGAATCTAAAAAGATTCGTTTTGAAGGGGATGGCTATTCTGATTCTTGGATTAAAGAAGCTAAAAAACGTGGTTTAAGTCATAATGTGTCAACCAATGATGCCTTGGAGGTATTGAAGTCAAAATCGGTGATTGAGTTGTTCGAAGAAATGAATGTATTCAATGCTGTTGAATTGAACGCTCGCTACGAAGTTTACATGACAGATTTTATCAAACGTCTGCAAATTGAAGGTCGAGTATTGGGTGATATCGCAAAAAATCATATCATTCCAATCGCCATCTTATATCAAAACACCTTACTCGAAAATACAAAAAACTTGAAGGAGATTTTCTCGGACGATTATAAATCTATGGCAAAGGAACAACTGGAATTAATTAAGGTGATTTCTTCTCATATCAATCAAATCAGTCAATTGACAATTGCCATGATTGAGGAACGAAAATTGGCCAATAATTTATCATTAGAGAAAAAGGCCGCTCATTACAATGCTAAAGTGAAGCCTTATTTCAATCAAATTCGCAGACACTGTGATAAATTGGAAACGATGATTGATGATAATTTATGGCCATTGACCAAATACAGAGAAATTTTCTTTACCAAATAAGCTATAATTCTTAGCCTCAAAAATGTACCTTTGTGATGTTTTTTTAAGTTATGAGTGAACAAGTTTCTAAGCGATACGCACAACGAGGCGTATCGGCTTCTAAAGAGGATGTACATAATGCGATCAAAAATGTAGATAAAGGGTTATTTCCGAAGGCATTTTGTAAAATTATCCCTGATTACCTAACCAATGATGATGACTATTGTGTAATCATGCATGCAGACGGTGCCGGAACAAAATCCTCATTAGCCTATATGTATTGGAAAGAAACTGGAGATGTTTCTGTATGGAAAGGTATTGCTCAGGATGCACTCATTATGAATATTGATGATTTGTTATGTGTCGGAGCAACCGATAATATTTTACTTTCCTCCACCATTGGTCGAAATAAAAATAAGATTCCAGGAGAGGTAATCTCTGCCATCATTAACGGAACAGAAGAATTA
Organism: Polaribacter sp.; assembly: GCA_023258495.1. GTDB lineage: Bacteria > Bacteroidota > Bacteroidia > Flavobacteriales > Flavobacteriaceae > Polaribacter. The sequence goes on along the minus strand of JALQZD010000089.1, from coordinate 16,818 downwards.
ATCTCAGACCTAGCGAAATTCGGAATTACCATTCATTCCACCGGAGGAGAAACTGCAGATGTTGGAGATTTGGTCCGCACCATCATTGTTGATTCGACGGTAACGGCGCGAATGAAACGTTCTGAGGTCATCGATAATGCAAATATTCAGGAAGGTGATGTAATTGTTGGATTGGCATCTTATGGTCAGGCGACATATGAAACGGAATACAACGGCGGTATGGGATCAAATGGATTGACTTCTGCACGTCATGATGTTTTTCATAAATACCTTGCCAAAAAATATCCGGAAAGTTTTGATGCTGAAGTGCCTGGTGATTTGGTGTATTCGGGTCAAACAAAATTAACAGATGAGGTTCCCAATTCTCCAATTGATGCTGGTAAATTAGTGTTATCTCCAACAAGAACCTATGCTCCAATTATCAAAGAAATCCTTTCAAAATTTACCTCGGATGATGTTCACGGAATGATCCACTGCAGTGGTGGAGCACAAACGAAGATTTTGCACTTCGTGGATAATCTACATATTGTAAAAAATAACATGTTTGAAATTCCGCCATTATTCAAATTGATACAAGAGCAGTCCAACACAGATTGGAAAGAAATGTATCAAGTATTTAATTGTGGACATCGAATGGAATTGTATGTCAATCCATCCATTGCCGAAGAGATTATCGCCATTTCAAAATCATTCAATGTGGATGCTCAAATCGTAGGAAGAGTAGAAGCCTCTGACAACAAACGATTAACAATTACAAGTGCCTACGGCGTATTCGAATATTAATCTTCAATTTCTTTGAAGCGAGTATCCTTGTTCTGAAGCATAAACGCATGCCGTTTGAAATCTATAACTCAATGCTCGAATATTTACTTAAGCTTCTTTTTCTCTTCAAAGTTGCCAAATACCAATTAAAAACTAGGTTTTTCAATCACTTTCGATGTAGAAGAAAACAGGAAGATAGCACAAAAAGAAGAATGAGATTACACATAAAAGTTGGGCTGATATCTTAAATATACCATTAAAATTGTAAATTCGCAGCGCAACAAAATCCAGTCAATGTTAGAAAAAATACGTATCGTAAAGCAGCGTTATGATGAGGTTTCAGACTTAATTATCCAGCCTGATATTATCTCAGATCAGAAGAAATATGCGCAATTGAGTAAAGAATACAAAGATCTTGGTGATGTTGTAAAAAAAGGGCAAGAATATGAGTTATTGTTGAATAACATCGAGGAGGCTAAAGAAATTATTTCTGACGGATCTGATGCAGAAATGGTAGAAATGGCTAAGATGGAAATGGATGAAGCTCAATCCAAGCTTCCTAAAATAGAGGAGGACATCAAATTTATGCTGATTCCGAAAGATCCAGAAGATGCGAAGAACGCTGTTGTGGAATTACGTGCAGGAACGGGTGGTGATGAGGCGAGTATTTTTGCAGGTGATTTGTTCCGTATGTATTCCAAATATTGCGAGAGCAAGGGATGGAGAGTTGATGTGGTTGATTACTCCGAAGGAACCAATGGCGGATTTAAAGAAATTCAATTCGAAGTATCAGGACCGGATGTTTACGGCACATTAAAATTTGAAGCTGGTGTTCATCGTGTACAACGTGTTCCACAAACAGAAACGCAAGGTAGAGTGCATACCTCTGCGGCAACATGCATGGTATTCCCAGAAGCAGAAGAATTTGATGTGGAAATCAACCCAAAAGATGTGAGAATTGATTTTTTCTGTTCCTCAGGGCCTGGAGGGCAGTCTGTAAATACGACCTATTCTGCAGTTCGATTAACGCACATCCCAACAGGATTGGTTGCGCAATGTCAGGATCAGAAATCGCAGCATAAGAATAAAGAAAAAGCCTTCCGAGTATTGCGTTCGCGTCTATACGATTTGGAATTAGCTAAAAAGCAGGAAGCGGATGCCGCCAAGCGTGGGAGTATGGTAACTTCTGGAGACCGTAGTGCTAAAATTAGAACCTATAACTATCCGCAGGGAAGGGTAACAGACCATAGAATCGGATTAACATTATATGACTTATCAAATATCGTAAATGGTGATTTACAGAAAATCATCGATGAGTTAATGCTAGCTGAAAATACCAACAAGTTAAAAGAATTGGGCGAGACGATTTAATTCGAATTATTCTCCAAACAAATGAATCTCGGTAAACTGTTTGTCAACAGTAATTGAACTTGCTCCGTCACAAACAAGGTGATGGATTGGTACCGTTACGTTATCCACTTCAATCGTTTTGATTTCGAATGGTAAATCAAAGAATACGAGCGTAAACTGCTTGTATTGTGCGTCAAATTTACCTTCCTTATGTTGCTGAAGAATAAATTCGTTCTTCTTACCGGTCACTTTAAAAGTACGTAAGCTGTACCTACCTTTTTTGTAATCCAATCCGTCATGAGCATCATCATACAATTGGCTTTGTTCCTTACCCTCTTTGTAATATACTTCCAAAGTGATTTTATCAAACTCCTTTTCTCCAACATATTGCTGAACTGGATATTTGGGAATAACAGCTCCCTCTTTAATGAATAAGGGAATGGTATCTAAATTGGCATCAACCCACATTTCTCGACCGCCAACTACCAATTTTTTGGTCCAGAAATTGTACCATTTTCCTCTCGGAATATACATGCGTCTTCCTTTGGCGTTTGGCTCAATGATTGGACATACTAAAATGTTGTCGCCGTAAACAAATTCATCACTTCGATAGTGCGTATGAATGTCTTCCTGATCAAATAATACTAATGATTTAATAATTGGAATTCCTTCGTTAGCATATTTCCAGAATGCAGTATACAAATACGGAAGCAGCTGGTAACGTAATTCAATAAATTTTCGAACAATATCTGTAATGTCCTCACCAAACATCCATGGTTCTTGATCACCGTGATCTCCTGATGAATGCACTCTACAGAACACATGGAAAACACCTAACTGAATCCATCGTGCAAACAATTCACCTTGAGGCTGCTCCGCAAATCCTCCTATATCACTTCCTACAAAAGAGAAACCAGACATTGCCATGCGTTGTGCCTGAACATTGGCAATCCATAAATGTTCCCAAGTGGCCACATTATCACCCGTCCAACTCGATGTATAGCGCTGCGTTCCAGAATAGGCAGCACGAGTAATTACAAATGGTCGTTTCGGGTAACTATACTTTTTCAAACCGTGGTAGGTAGCCCTTGCCATTTGCATCCCGTAAACATTATGTGCTTTTCGGTGACTACACTGATTTCCATCATAATCATGACGCACATCATCTGGGAATGTTTTATTCGGAACCTCCATTACAGCTGGTTCGTTCATGTCATTCCAAACACCTTTTACACCAATATCTTCGATTAATTCTTTGAATAAATCGGCCCACCAATCTCTAACTTCGGGTTTGGTATAGTCTGGAAAATAACATTCTCCCGGCCACACTTTTCCTTTCATGTATGGCCCATCTGCACGTTTACAGAAATAATCATTTTCTAAAGCCTCTTTGAATACGCTGTATTCTTTATCAATTTTGATTCCCGGATCAATAATTACGACTGTTTTAAATCCATCTTCCTCTAATTCCTTCACCATTCGCTTTGGATCTGGGAAGTGATTTTTATCCCAGGTAAAACAACGGAATCCATCCATGTAATCGATATCTAAATAAATCGCATCACAAGGAATATTTAAATCACGGAATTTCTTAGTGATGTCTTTTACTTCACTTTCCGGATAATAACTCCACTTACACTGATGAAATCCAAGTGCCCATAATGGAGGTAATTGATGCGGTTTTCCGGTAAGATCCGTATAGCTTACAACAACATCTTCCATTTTAGGTCCGTAGATAAAATAGTAATTCATTTCACCACCGTCGGCCCAGAAACTGGTTACATTTCTTCGCTCATAGGCAAAATCAAAATGTGTTCTAAACGTATTATCGAAGAAGATTCCGTAAGCTTTATTATCACAAATACCAGTATAAAATGGAATTGCCTTATAAATCGGATCAGTATCCTTTCCGTAGGCGTAAGAATCGGTAACCCAGTTTTCAAATCGTCTGCCTTTTAAGCTTACTGCAACTGGTTTATCACCAAGTCCGTAATAGCTTTCTGTTTTATGAGACACCTTGCTCATTTTAACGATATCACCACCGTTATGGTAACTTTCTTCCCAATGGAAACCAATTTCATCTTCATTGATTAATGCACCATCTTTCGCATCGTAAATGCTGATTTTTGCATTGCTTTTGTCAACGGTGCATAAGAGTTTAGAAGTAGTAATACTGTAGGTTTCTTCCGTTTCTTCAACTTTTAATTGGTTATATCCACGGCTGGCGTGAATCGTAACGCCGTACGAAAAGTCATTTTCAAAAACTCCAGTTGTCGAATATCGAAAACGTAAGACGCTGTCTCGAACAACTGTAATTTCCAAAACCACATCATTAGTCGTTTGGAAATATAGTTTGTCTACGTCTTTTTTATAACTTACTATTTGCGATGGGAACAGATTCCCTTTATTTTCTAACTCAGTATTCGTAATCATAGCATGATGGAATTAATACTGGTAAAAATCGTAAAAGTTTGAGGTAAATTAAACGCTTTTAATCGTTTTTTACGTTATCGTTTTAGTAAGTCAAAATAAGGCCTAGTCTTCTTCATATTTAAAAGCCATCATTGCCAATGGAGGTAACTTCAATGTCACACAATTTTCACGATGATCCCAGGCTTGTTTACTGGTCTTTATCGTTTTGTTGTGGTAGTTTCCAGTACCATTGAATTTTTTTGAATCGGTGTTGAAAATTTCTTTCAAAGTTCCGGCTTTTGGCACTCCAATATTGTATTCTTCTCTTGGTACAGGCGTCAAATTACAAACCACAATCACCTGATCATTTTCGTCGTTTCCTTTTCTGATGTACGATAATACTGAATTCTCATGATCGCTATGGCTAATCCATTCGAAACCTTTTGTAGTAAACTGATTTTGGAATAATGCCTTTTCCGATTTGTACAATTTATTTAATCCTTTAACGGTTTCCTGAGCACCTTTGTGAACCTTGTATTCTAACAAATGCCAATCTAAGCTTTGCTGGAAATTCCATTCGGCAGATTGCCCGAATTCACCACCTTGGAACAACAATTTTGCACCTGGATGCGTATACATGAATCCGTATAACAATCTAAGGTTGGCAAACTTTTGCCATTCATCGCCAGGCATTTTATTTAAGATGGATTGCTTTCCGTAAACCACTTCATCATGAGAAAGTGGTAACATAAAGTTTTCTGTAAACGCATAATTCAAACTGAAGGTCAATTCATTCTGATGATGCTTTCTGTAAATCGGTTCTTTCGCAAAATACTGAAGCGAATCGTGCATCCAGCCCATCATCCATTTCATTCCGAATCCCAATCCACCAATATAGGTTGGTCTGGAAACCATAGGGAAGGAGGTTGATTCTTCTGCAATGGTTTGAACATCTGGGAAGCTCTCGTAAACCGCAGTATTCATCTCTTTCATGAATGCAATGGCCTCTAAATTTTCTCGTCCACCAAATTGATTGGGCTCCCATTCACCATCATTTCTTGAATAATCTAGGAATAACATGGATGCTACAGCATCTACACGCAATCCATCCACATGATACTGATCTAACCAGAAAATAGCATTGGAAATTAAGAAGGATTTCACTTCATTTCTACCATAATTGAAGATTAAACTTTTCCAGTCAGGATGGTATCCTTTTCTTCTGTCTGGATGTTCATACAAATGAGATCCGTCGAAAAATCCCAGTCCGTGCTCATCCGAAGGAAAATGAGATGGTACCCAGTCTAAAATGACTCCGATTCCCTTTTTATGGAAGGCATCTACCAAGTATTTAAACTCGTCCGGATTTCCAAAACGACTTGTCGGAGCAAAATATCCTGTTAATTGATATCCCCAACTCGGATCGAATGGATATTCCATTACTGGCATCATTTCGACGTGGGTGAAGTTCATTTTTTTCACATAATCCACAAGCTCATCGGCCATCTCCTTATAGGATAAAAATTTATTATTGTCCTTTCGTTTCCACGATCCTAAATGAACTTCATACACAGAATAAGGTGCGTCTAATGCATTTTTTTCTTTTCGAGACTTCATCCATCGCGAGTCTTTCCAGGAGTAATCATCTTCCCAAACAACAGAGGCTGTATTGGGCGGTAACTCACATTTTTTCGCATAAGGATCCGCCTTTTCAACCGAATAATTATTATGGTGACTAAATATTTTATACTTGTATAAGTTGCCAACACCTACATTTGGAATAAATCCCTCCCAGATTCCACTACCATCCCATCGAACGTTCAACATATGCTCACCTTCAATCCAATAGTTGAAATCTCCAACCACTGATATGCTCTTCGCACTAGGTGCCCAAACTGCAAAATAAGTTCCAGTTTCACCATCAACAGTAACCACATGTGAACCAAACTTTTCATAGAGTTTGTAGTGCTTTCCTGCCTTAAATAAGTTGATATCGAATTCGGTAAACAGGCTAAATGGTTTTGTCTTCGCCATAAATTATATTTGGTTTATGATGTTTGATATGCCTTTCAATGGAATAACAGCCCATTGAGGTCTTGAATTGAGCTCATAACCCAATTCGTACACAGCTTTTTCTAGCAGCGAATATTGCAGCAAAAATATTCGTTCTTCTTTATAACCAATATTTAAATTCGCCTTTTTTATAAGTGCCACGTAGGTACCTAAAAATACGTTTATGATGTAGTTGTATAAAATCTCTCCGGCTTCAAATAACTCTTCTTGAGATTCTTTATACAAATCTTTATTGTTGAATATTGAGGAGTAAATCGCATAATGATACGATCGAAATAATCCAGCTACATCTTTTAGGGGTGGTTGTTTTACCTTCCGATCTCGAATGGTGCTTTCCGGTTCTCCCTCGAAATCGATAATATAGAAATCATCATTCTGAACCAAAATCTGTCCTAAGTGATAATCCCCATGAACCCGAATTCGCAATCCTTTCAATTTGGTCCAATCAAAGTCTACAAATCGCTTTCGGATTTCATTTTTTCGGGCTAAGAAATCATTGGCAAGATCCAAAGCCATACCTTTTAACTTGTGCAGGTTGTTTTCAACCGTATTCAATCGATTCTGAAATTGATACAACAATCGATTTTTTAACCACACTTCATAATCCCCATTAAAATGTGTCGGTTCAAAAGCAGTATCCGTAAACTCCGAGCCCAACGCTATGTGCATTTCGGCTGTACGTTTGGCTAAAACTTGCGTTTTATGGAAAAGGTTCAACCCTATCCAATCGATGATTTCTGGAGAAACATCAGTGATTTCTAGGCGCTCGAACGGAGTTGCTTTAGGAAGCTGTTTAATATTGATATTCTTGAATTCCAAGTTCATGAAAACCTTATGAACTTCCTTTAGAATATAATCCCAAGCGTCGCCCTCATTTTCAACCATTTCTTGCATTAGAGCAATGGTTAAGGTGGATTGGTCGGAGTCAATCACATTAATGCTTCCAAGATATAGGGGAGTATTTTTATAGTCACTGATTTCTGAAAGGAATCGACTCATTTCATAATCAGGATTTCGATCGACATAAATTCTACGGAAGAACTTCAGAACATACTTTTCGTTGTACACAATGGAAGTATTGCTTTGTTCCACTCCCATGAATCGCGATGATTCGTATGCTATATTTTCGAATAGGGCATTCTTATGATACCGAACCTTAGTCTTATCAATCGGTTCTGCAGTTAGGATACGTTCAAACACCAGTTTTCTGAAGGCTTCTAGATGTGCAGCATCAATGATATATCCCTTCTGATGTTCAATACTAACGGGTAATATTCGATTTTCCTGAGCAAAATTTTCGTCGGTTACAAAAGCAATCGGTAAGAAGTAATGCTGATAAAATGCTTCTTGGAAATTGACCTCTAAAATCAATCCGTAATAGACTTCTTCATGCTGTTGGATTCGAAAATATTCTGCGAGTTCGATGTATTTCAACTTGCTCGCTTTTCCGCCATACCAGCGTTTCTTTACAATATATTTTTCTAAAACATCCGAAAGAAAAACAGATACGAATTCCTTATTCTCAAGAAGTTCTTCCCAAGGTGTGTTGAAATTAAAATTCGTTTTTTCTGATGGTGCTTTAGAAGTACGGTTCATACTATCTGCTAATTTTAAAGAAATGGAAGGGTAAGGTAGGATGTAATTCTACGTAATTCCATTCTTCGCTCCAGTGGTAACTATTCGAAGTGATCAAATCATGCACTTCGATTGAATGTCCGGGATGAATTCCTAATTCTTGCAATGGCAATTGAACAAACCCCGTTTGTTTGTAATACGGATCTAAACTGATGACTGTCAGGGTCTCATTCGTTTTGTCATCATCCCATTTGTAAAACGCTATCAAATTCTGATTTTCTATTGTACAGAATCGAATGTTATTGGTCTGCTGATAGGATGCATTTTCATGGCGCATTTTATTGATGGATGCAATCAACTTAGTCAACTTGGTTTCTTTGAACCAATCGTACTGATAAACCTGGAATTTTTCAGACATGTAATACTCTTCTTTTCCGGGGATTGCATCGCTGATCATTTGTTCGAACACTGGACCATAAATCCCTATGTTGGAACTCAATGAAGCAGCCAGCGCGTATCGCTGCAGATATTTTGATTCGTTCGCCCCTTGTAGGTGATATGGATTAATATCTGGCGTATTTGGCCAGAAATTCGGTCGCATGTATTCCTTTTGATCGGTTTGAGTAAGCTCAGTAACATACTCGGTCAATTCGTGTTTCGAATCTCTCCAGGTAAAATAGGTGTAAGATTGTGTGAATCCTTGTTTTGCCAACTGCTGCATCACTTTTGGCTTCGTAAAAGCTTCTGATAAAAACAGCGTATCAGGATGTTTTTTCTTCACTTCTGCAATCACCCAATTCCAGAAATAATAGGGTTTGGTATGTGGGTTGTCAACCCTGAAAATGGTGATGCCACAATCAATCCAATACAATAAAATGTCTAAACATTCTTGCCAGAGATTTTTATAATCTTTGGTTTCCCAATATATCGGAAGGATATCTTGGTATTTTTTTGGCGGATTTTCAGCATATTGAACGGTTCCGTCGGGTCTCCACTTGAACCAGTCTGGATGGTCTTTTACCCATGGATGATCTGGAGCTGCCTGTAAGGCATAATCCATAGCGATTTCAATTCCTTGAGCCTTGGCGTCTTTTATTAGTGCTTTGAAATCTTTTAATGTTCCCAGTTCAGGATGTACATCCTTATGACCTCCAAAACGTGACCCTATTCCCCAGGTAGATCCTGAATCCCCTTCCTTGGCTTGTGTGGTATTATTTTTTCCTTTACGGTTCACCTCACCAATCGGATGAACGGGAGGGAAGTATAAGGTGTCGAAGCCCATTTCTGCAATTCTTGGCAGTAAACGGTGACAATCTTTGAAGGTTCCATGTGTGTCGGGTTGCTCAGCAGCAGATCTTGGGAAAAATTCATACCAAGTGCTGAATTGTGCTTTTTTTCGATCTACATAAACCGGAAACTCTTGAGTTTTATTTTTTAAATGTTTTTTCGGATGCGCTTTAAAAATGTCAATTAAACGCTGGTTTTTACACTCACAAATGGCGTCTTTGTAAGCTTCTTCATTCGTGAAAATATCAACGAGATATTTTAAATATTCAGCATCGTCTTTAGATGCCTTTTTGATGAACGGCTTAATCAACTCAGCGCCTTCAAGCAATTCGGATTTTACATGTTGGTTATCATCGATTTTACGATCAATCCCATGTTGCCAATTTAATTCGTAATCAACCCACCCTTCAATTTTATAGTGATAAAATCCTTGTTTTGTCGTTGAGAAACTTGCAGCATATTTATCATTATTGATATGTTGCATACGCAAGGTTTGCCAGTTTTTATCATTTTCATGTTTGAATAATAAATCGGCCTGAAGCACATCATGCCCATCTACCAAAACATCGGCAGTCACATGTACCACTTCATTTACCACACGCTTGATGAAAACTGTTCCGCTATTCAACTGCGGTTTTACATTCTCAATTACAATCCTAGTTTGCTTTTGCATTATTCTTCAGTCTTTATGGTTTTGATCCGATTATCGTTCCGTGCGGAATGGTTTTGTCTTTTTTCACAACAACAACACCGTCTCGAATCATGTATAAATCAGTTTCGAAATCCTCCAAATGAGGTCCACCATTAATAACTACATTATTTCCAACTCGGGAGTTCTTATCTAAGATACAGTGGTTGATTTCACAGTTTTCCCCAATTCCTAACGGAATGAATTCGTTATTCTGAATTTCTTCCAAACTCTCGTAATAATCACAACCCATCATGTAGGTCTTAGTTACGATGGATTTTGACCCAATTCTGGATCGGATTCCAATTACCGACTGTTCAATTTTATCGGCATTGATAATACACCCGTCCGCAATTACGGCTTTGTTTAATATGGTTCCAGAAATTTTTGATGTTGGTAAAATACGTGCTCTTGTATACACACGATTATCTTGATCAAATAAGTTGAATTTAGGAATGTCATCTGCTAATCCCAAATTTGCTTCAAAGAACGAATCGATAGTTCCGATATCGGTCCAATACCCTTCGTATTGATAACTAAATGTTTTTCCTCTGGAAATGGATTGCGGAATGATTTCTTTTCCGAAATCAATAGTTTCTGTGTCTTCCATTAATCGTGTGAGCAAGTCTCTATTGAACACATAAATCCCCATTGAAGCAAGATATTCTCGTCCTTGGTTTTTCATTTCATCACTCACATTAGAGCCCCAATCTGGCAGTGCATCGCTTTTTGGTTTTTCAATGAATGATGTGATTTTATTTGAAGCATCGGTTTTCATAATTCCGAATGAGGTTGCCTCTTTTGCACTCACTGGATAGGTTGCCACTGTAATTTCTGCCCCACTCTTCTGATGATTTTCAATCAAATCATTAAAGTCCATATGATACAATTGGTCTCCCGATAAAATCAATGCATAGTCAAATTCATGTTGTAAAAAATGATGCATGCTTTGTCTTACAGCATCGGCAGTACCTTGGAACCATTTGTCACTTTTCATGGTTTGCTCAGCGGCAAGCACATCAACAAATGATGCACTAAAAAAACTAAAGTGATAGGTGTTTTTGATGTGCTTATTCAAAGAGGCTGAGTTGAACTGAGTCAGCACGTACATTCGTTTGATATTCGAGTTGATACAATTTGAAATAGGGATGTCTACCAATCTATATTTTCCAGCAATTGGAACTGCTGGTTTGGATCTGCTTTCTGTGAGTGGATATAATCTCGATCCTTGGCCTCCCCCGAGAATGATACTTAGTACTTTGTTATTAATCATAGTTTATTTTTTAAATTAGAGATGCATACAAATCGGCAACTTCCTTCGCAATAGCTACCCAATCAAATTTTTCTTCGGCTCGTTTTCTTCCTGCTAATGCCATTCTGTTTTTCAATTCTGGATTCTCGATTACCTTGTTCACTCCAGCAGCGAGGTCTCTCGAAAATTGATCTGGATCCACAGGCTCAAACGGCGCTTCTTTTTGTTGTGCTACCGGTACAAGAATTCCTGTTTCGTTATGAACAACCACTTCTTTTATTCCACCCACTGAACTCGCAACAACAGCTGTTTTACACGCCATGGCTTCCACATTTATGATTCCGAAGGGCTCATAAATTGATGGACAGCAAAACACATCAGCATGAGAATACAATTGAATAATTTCTGGTTTACTCAACATTTTTTCAATCCAGAAAATATGATTTCGACCCTTCTTAGCTTCTGCAACGGATTGCTTCATTTCTTCAGCTATTTCCGGCGTATCTGGTGCACCGGCACAAAGTACAATCTGAACATCTTTGCGGATGTATTTAATGGCGTTTACCAAATGAATAATTCCTTTTTGTCGTGTGATACGACCCACAAATAATAAAATGGGTTTGTTTTTGTCAATACCGTATTCATCAAGTGTAGATGTGCTTGTGGTGAACTGATATTCTTTTAAATCTATTCCGTTGTAAATCACCTGGATTTTGTTTTCATCCACATCAAAATGATTGAGCACATCCACTTTGGTTTCTTCGGATACTGCGATAATTGCATCAGCCATTTCGATAGCTGTTTTTTCAACCCAGGAAGACGCTTCATAACCCAAACCAAGTTGTTCCCTTTTCCAAGGACGAAGCGGTTCTAAAGAATGTGTGGTGATGATTAAGGGAATTCCATAACATAATTTGGTGACAATTCCGGCAAACTGTGCATACCATGTATGGCAGTGCACGATATCTGCATCCACTTTTTCTGAATTCATCTGAATACACGTGGCTAGTGTTTTAAATACCGATTTCAACTTTGGATCAGAATTGTCAAAAATTGAATTTTCAAAAGGGAATCCAGTAACGTTTAGTTGGTTTGTTTCACTATTTTGATCGCCAAAACATCGAACATCAACCTTCATTAATTCGGCCAATTCTTTGGCCAAATATTCCACATGCACACCAGCGCCCCCATAAACATAAGGCGGATATTCTCTTGTGTAAAATAATGCTTTCATAGCCTTTTTTCCAATAATCTCGTTTTAAGGGTGCAAGATTAATAAATCCATTTGAAACGGATATTAAGTGAGGGTTAACTATTTCTATTTTTATTGATTTCGTCGTGAAGCTGTCGACGTAATTTTTGCTCTCTTTCTAACGTCTTTTTACGATGTGCTTCAAATTCATTTTCTACTTCTTCCAGATCAGTCAATGCCGTTTTGGTTGTTGTATTGCTCTTTGCAAATTGATAGATAAAATGGATTAGGCCAGCGAGAAGAACTCCAACCAATGCCCAAACCATTAAATTGTAGGTTCCTTTTGCGATTTCTACACCTAAAAATGAGAAACTATTTTCCTTAGAAATAGCTTCTTTTAATTTGATATTGGTTTCTGTTAATTCCTTCTTTAAAGATTCAATTTCCACACCTTTGGCAGTGATGGTTTTTTCTTTCGCTGATAGGCTTTTTGAGTAGATTTTAAGGGAATCTAAAACGCTTGATTTTAATGTATTAAATCGATCTCTACTGATAACTTTATAATTCTGATAGGTACTGGAAGTTCGGTATATATTATCGAACTGATTTTCGATAGTATTGACAGTATTTTCCTGAGCATTCATTTGGAATGAATGTAGTACATATAGGGCGATGAGTAAGGAGGAAAATAGCTGTTTCATTATAGATCAATTTTCATGTAAAAGTAAAAAAAAAACCTAAACGAAATGTTTAGGTTTTTTATACAAGCAAGTTGATTCAACTTATTTTATTTTATCCACTACGGCCTTGAATGCGTCTGGATTATTCACGGCTAAATCTGCAAGAACTTTTCTGTTCAATTCGATTTGGTTCGCTTTTAGTTTACCCATAAATTGTGAGTAAGACATTCCGTGCATTCTCGCCGCAGCGTTAATACGTATAATCCACAAAGAACGGAAGTTTCTTTTGTTGTTTTTTCTGTCTCTATAGGCATATAACATCCCTTTTTCGACAGCATTTTTTGCTACTGTGTAAACGTTTTTTCTACGTCCGAAGTAACCTTTTGCTTGCTTCAAGATTTTCTTACGTCTATTTCTTGAAGCTACTGAATTTACTGATCTTGGCATAATTTTTAATTTTTTTGTAGCAGGCGGTTTATCTAATTTTTAGTTTTTAGTTCTTAGTTGTGAGTAATATCACTCAACCTAAAACTCAGAACTCATAATTTAAAACTCTTTTGTGCCCAACTCCATGGTTATTAATTAATTCCCTTAACTAAATTATTTCAAATTTAGTTGTTGCTTGATGTTAGCCTCATCACTCTTGTGAACAAGTGTGTCATGAGTTAACTTTAACTTACGTTTTTTAGATTTTTTAGTCAGAATATGACTCTTAAACGCATGCTTTCTTTTAAGTTTTCCAGAACCAGTCACTTTAAATCGTTTCTTGGCACTAGATTTCGTTTTTAATTTCGGCATCTGTTCTCTGTTTTATCTTGCTTGTTATTTTTATTTCACTTTTTTAGGTGCAATGAACATAATCATTCGCTTACCTTCTAATTTTGGCATTTGCTCAACCTTTCCATATTCTTCAAGTTCCTGAGCTAGTTTCAATAATAAAATCTGACCCTGCTCCTTAAAGATGATTGATCGTCCTTTAAAGAATACAAATGCTTTTAATTTTGCTCCGTCTTGTAGAAATTTAATAGCATGCTTCTTTTTGAATTCGTAATCATGTTCGTCGGTTTGTGGTCCGAAACGAATTTCTTTGATGGTTACTTTAGTTGCCTTCGACTTAAGCGCTTTCTCTCTTTTCTTCTGTTCGTATAAAAATTTCTTGTAATCAATTATTTTACAAACTGGAGGTTTTGCTTTCGGTGAGATTTCAACTAAATCTAATTCTAACTCAGCTGCTACTTCTTTTGCTTTGGCAAGCGGGTAAATTCCAACTTCTACGTTATCTCCTACTAATCGCACTTCATCAACGTATTTTATGAATTCGTTTATTCTGTGCGGATTTTCTTTTATTACTCTCGCTGGCCTTCTGGTTCTTTTTCTACGTATTGCTATGACTTATCGTTTTAATTAAACTTTTTTTATTCTTTAAATTTCTTTAGCGTTTTGCCTATTTCTTCTTGAACTAAAGATACAAATTCTTCAATAGAATATGTGCCTAAGTCCCCTTCACCATGTTTTCTGATGGATACGGTGCCATCCATTTCTTCCTTCTCACCAACGATAATCATGAATGGGATTTTCTGAACTTCGGCGTCCCGAATTTTCCGTCCTGTCTTTTCACTCCTATTATCAATGAGCGCGCGAATTTCGGAATTTTCTAGCGATTCTAAAACTTTTTCCGCATATTTTTGATATTTCTCACTGATTGGCAGGATGATAGCTTGTTCTGGCATTAACCAAAGTGGGAAGTTACCGCCTGTATGTTCAAGCAATACTGCTACGAATCTTTCCATACTTCCGAATGGCGCACGGTGAATCATCACAGGTCTGTGTAACTCGTTATCACTCCCTTTATAGGATAGATCGAAACGTTCTGGTAAATTATAATCTACTTGAATGGTTCCCAACTGCCAACTTCTTCCTAAGGCATCCTTTACCATGAAGTCCAGTTTAGGACCGTAAAAAGCAGCCTCACCTTCTTCGATAATGAAATCTAGTCCTTTATCTTTTGCCGCGCTAATAATAGCATTTTCAGCAATTTCCCAAGTTTTAGGATCACCTATATATTTATCTAAATTATCAAAATCACGAATGGATACCTGAGCTGTAAAATCTTCAAAACCTAAAGATCCGAATACATATAATACAAGGTCGATTACTTCTTTAAACTCCGAATCTAACTGTTCTGGTGTACAGAAAATATGCGCATCATCCTGAGTAAATCCTCTAACACGGGTTAATCCGTGTAACTCACCGCTCTGTTCATACCTGTATACCGTACCAAATTCAGCAAAACGTTTTGGTAAGTCTTTATAGGAATGTGGTTTGAAATTATATACCTCACAATGGTGCGGGCAGTTCATAGGTTTTAACAAGAACTCTTCGTCTTCTTTAGGAGTAGTAATCGGTTGAAAACTATCTTCACCATATTTTTCATAGTGACCAGAGGTAATGTATAGTTCTTTCTGACCAATATGCGGAGTCATGACCATTTCGTATCCGGCTTTTTTCTGTGCTTCTTTTAAGAAGGTTTCTAAACGTCCCCGTAAAGCAGCTCCTTTAGGTAACCATAGTGGTAATCCTTGACCCACTTTTTGAGAAAAGGTGAATAGCTCTAATTCTTTCCCAAGTTTTCTATGGTCTCTTTTCTTAGCTTCCTCCAATAGGTCTAAGTATTCCTTCAACATTTTTTGTTTTGGGAATGAGATACCATATACTCTTGTCAGCTGTTTGTTCTTTTCATCACCACGCCAATACGCTCCAGCTGTGTTCATGATTTTCACAGCCTTGATGATTCCCGTATTCGGAACATGGCCTCCTCGACATAAATCCGTAAAGGTTCTATGGTCGCAAAAAGTGATGTCTCCATCAATTAGATTTTCAATCAATTCAATCTTGAATTCATTGTTCTCTTTTTTGTAGAAATCTAAAGCATCGGCTTTCGAAACCGATCGCATATTGAATTCGTATTTTCCACGAGCGATTTCGAGGAATTTATCTTCTATTCTTTTAAAGTCTTTTTCTGAAAGTGATTCGTCACCAAAATCGATATCATAGTAGAAGCCATTTTCGATAGCAGGACCAATAGTTAATTTCGCATCCGGATAAAATGATGTGATGGCATCTGCCAAGACATGGGCAGAGGAGTGCCAGAACGCTTTTTTACCTTCCTTATCATTAAAGGTATATAAGGTAAGGTTACCATCTTCGGTGATCTCGGTTGATGTTTCAACAGTTCTACCATTAAAGCTAGCAGAAATAACATTCCTGGCTAGGCCCTCACTAATCGATCTAGCGATATCAATTACCGCTGTATGCTGTTCAAATTGTTTGACGTTTCCGTCTGGAAATGTAATGTTAATCATTGGTCGTTTTCACTTTCGATTTGCAAAGATATTAGAATAAGAATTTTGAACAATCTATTTTGAGTAATAATTGTAGATAATCGAAAGAAAAAAGATAAAAAAATGATATTGCTAAAATGCTAATTCTCAAAGGGGTATTGATTGCGAAATCTGCAATCAAAAAAAAACATAATTTTTTTCTAAAA
>JALQZD010000021.1 GCA_023258495.1 Polaribacter sp. | reverse complement strand
GTTTTTTCACTATCAAGAAGCTTGATAATGTAAACCGCTTCCTCAAAATTGACCTCTTCTAATACCTCTGCAACGTCTGCATAGTGAACCTCCTTGAACAGTTTGGTAATAGCAGCATCATTTTGATTTTGGATATCAAGCTGTAGGTTTTCAATGAAAGCATCGGTAAATTCAAATGCCATTGTCTGCTATTTTTTGGGTTAGGATAATAAATTCTTTAACCGATAATTGCTCAGGTCTCATCGCAAATATAGGCTCTTCTTTTAAAGATTGCGAAAGATTGAAGGATTTTAAACTACTCCTTAGCATTTTTCGACGTTGATTAAATGCTGTTTTTACTACTCGAAAGAAAAGCTTTTCATCTACAGGAAGTCTGAAATCTTCTTTACGAGCGCATTTTATGACCCCCGAGTCAACTTTTGGTGGAGGATTAAATACACCTGGTGGTACTGTAAATAAATATTCGACATCGTAAAAGGCCTGAGTTAATACGGATAAAATCCCATAGGTTTTTGATCCTTTCTTTTCGGCAATACGCGCTGCCACCTCTTTCTGAAACATTCCAGAAAATTCTTTTACCACCTCTCGGTTTTCAATGGTTTTAAAAACAATCTGACTCGAAATGTTATATGGGTAATTCCCAATCACACCCACTTGTTTTCCGTTAAACTGATCTTGTAAATTAGATTTTAAAAAATCCATTTCCAAAATTTCGAATTTATCAGAAGACGTATTTAACTTGATGTGCTCCTTTGGAAAATCTTTGTTCAAATAACCAACGGATTCACTATCGATTTCAAAAACGGTAAGCTTTTGTTTTTTTTGAAGTAAAAATTGTGTTAACACACCAGTACCCGGCCCAATTTCAACAATATGATCAAATCCCTCGTAGGTTAGGGAGTCGGCAATTTTCCGAGCAATGTTTAAATCCGTCAGAAAGTGTTGGCCAAGATATTTTTTGGGCGTTACAGCCATATAGAAGGGTCTAATTATTAGATGTGGTCGGATAAAATTCTTTAATCAGGCGAAGTTCTGTTCGAAAAGCAACCATTTTATTACCGAATTTTCGCAAGCCGTCTCCACGCAATCTCCTCGCATCTTCTTTATAATAATTTTGTAGATCCTCCTTTGTCTTTGCTGTATATTGAACCGAATAGGTTGTACCGCCCATTTCTTCTTCCACCAGAACCTGTGTTAATTTAGCCGCCACAAACTTTCCTGTGTTCAAAACATCTAAAATATGAGTCTCCATCCAGGTTAACCATTCGTCCTTTACATCATCATCAATGTTGATTGTAACGTTGTATATATACATAAACTGCTGTCTTTTAATTTATAAATTATCACCACGGATTCGTCTAAACTTTTTTCGGGCCTCTACTAAGTAGATACTCGACGGATACTCAAAAATAATTTTCTGATAGTAGGTTTTGGCCTTTTCCTCATCTTTTATTTCTGAATTATAAATATCCGCTAACATAAAGTAGATATCATCCGCTAAAAAACTCTGTGGATTTGTTTTTACGATTTTCTCTAGACTCTGAATAGAAAGATCGAACTGTTGTAGCTCTAAATGTAACTTAGCTTTTAAGTAATAGGCGTCATCAAAAACGACCTCACTTGGCGTTAAGCCATTTGGAAATAGCTCTTTGTTTTCAATCAATTCGTCAACAACAGATAAGGCTTTTTCGATGTTCTTCTGATATTGATATAATTCCGCTTTCGCTAATTGAGTCAGACCTGTTGGAATGGAATCCACAGGTTCGTTATCTGTAATTTTTAAAAATAAGTCTACAGCATCGTTTGCAATGGTTTGTGTTGTGGAGCTTTTTAATATTTTCAACTGTGCTTTTGCCCAGGTAAAATCGCCTTTAAAGTAGGAGACTTGAGCCGTTTTGAATCGTGCTTCTTGAGCAATTTGACTATTTTTTAGCTGACTTTGAATTTTAGAAAAGTTGATCAATGCACTATTGTATAAGCCTCTAAATACTAATACTTCGCCCAATTTTAACTGAATTCTCGCTTTGGTATATTTTGAAGTTGTCAGCGTTAGTGCTTTTTCTAAAACTTCTTGCCCCTTCTCTGGCAGACCTTTTTCGAAAGTTAAATAGTCAGCATAAACCAATTGAATTTTGATAGTGCTTTGATTAGATCCGAAGGCCTCAAAAACAGATGCAAACAAAGACTCGACCTCTGGGTTTTTTGTTGCCACGGCAATTTCAAGCAAGTATCTCTGGGCATCTATCTGCTCCCCTCGATTTTCCGTTTTTTCCTGAATATATTCATAACAGGCTTTTGATGCCCCGTAATCTTGAGCCGATAAGGCATTTCGTCCCAGACGGAATATTTCTGACAGATCTTCGGGGTTTCTCTCATAAATCGCTTTTTCCTGCTGAAGCGCTTTCCCAAAATCACCTTGCAGTGCAAAGAACCAGCTGAGAAGGACGTTCCATTCGTCTTTGGGTTTACTAATTGCCTTTCTTAACAATGTTCTTTTGAACAGATTATTAATTTCATTATCTGGATTATCTGATAAATAACGACTGGCAAATCGCTGCACTACATTTAAATAACTGGAGTTTTTATCTACCAGTTCCACATAAGACTGAAACATCCGTTCGAATTCACCTTTTTCTCCGTAGATCTGAGCAATCTGAAAATTGTAATTGGAAGATTTATTTTTTTTCATTCCAATTTCATAGGTCTGTATCGCATAGTCTAACAAGTTGTAATCTTTGAATAAACGACCTACGATTCCGGCGTAATTCGGCTTTGTTTTGGTATACTCAATTGCTTTTTTGTATTGTGTTTTAGCATTCTCTTTTTGAAGTTGTTTTTCAAAATTATAACCTAGAAACACATACAAATACGGCATATCCTCATTGGCTTTAAGTTCGTTGGTTAGCAATTCCTCTGCCAATTTAAACTTGTTCGTCTGCTGATAACAGTTAATTAGCCTATGAAGGTAGGTGGTGTTAAACGGACTTCTTCGATACAAACGCTCATAGATCTGAATTGCCTTTTCATACTGAGATTGCCGTAAATAATTCTCTGCCAAGGCATATTCATTTTGTAATGGTGTCTGTGACCAACAAAATGACGTGAAAACCAGTAATATCAAGAGAATAAAGGACCTCATAGGCTCAAAGATACCGAAGTGCACTGTTAAATTTATATTAAACCAGACGATTTTTTACCCATCTGTTGTAACTAATTCCAAAAATCAGGGTCTATAAGAGTATAAACCAAAAATTAAAACTCATGTTAGAACTCACCAAAAAATACGAAGTGGCTAAGGCTCAATCAATAGAATTTATGAGAAAAGGAAATATTAGTGCTTATTTTGATGCGCTTTTAGAAATGAACAGATACAAGAGATTAATCGTATCTATCGCTGCAAACTAAGAACTAGGCTATTAGATCAAATCCGCAATACGGAATTAATACCTCTGGGATTTTAATACCATCTGTCGTTTGATAGTTCTCTAGGATTCCAGCCAATACTCTCGGAAGCGCTAAAGAACTTCCGTTCAATGTATGCGCAAGCCTACTTTTTCCTTCTTTATTCTTGAATCTCAACTTCAATCGGTTCGCCTGGAACGTTTCAAAATTTGAAACAGAACTAATTTCTAACCATCTTTTCTGAGCTGTAGAATATACTTCAAAGTCGTAAGTCAATGCGGAAGTAAACCCAATATCACCGCCACATAATCTTAAAATTCGATACGGTAATTTTAATTCTTCCAATATGTTTTTCACATGTTCAACCATACCGTCTAATGCAGCATAAGAATGATCAGGATGTTCAATTCGAACGATTTCTACTTTGTCAAATTGATGCAGTCTGTTCAATCCGCGAACATGAGCTCCATAACTACCAGCTTCTCTCCTAAAACAAGGTGTATAACCCGTTAATTGAATTGGAAAATCCTTTTCATTTAACAAAGTGTTTCGATACATGTTGGTTACCGGCACCTCTGCTGTTGGAATCAAATACAAATCATCGTTGGTTACATGATACATTTGCCCTTCTTTATCTGGCAATTGTCCTGTTGCATAACCTGATGCTTCATTTACGAGGTGTGGCACTTGGACTTCATTATAGCCTGCTGCAGTATTTTTATCTAAGAAATAATTGATCAAGGCACGCTGTAATCTTGCTCCTTTTCCCTTGTACACAGGGAACCCAGCTCCTGTGATTTTCGCTCCGAGATCAAAATCGATAATATCATATTCCTTTGCTAATTCCCAATGTGGTTTAGCGTCACTATCCAAACTTGGAATATCACCGTGTTCAAAAACAACTTCATTATCCTCTTCTGTGCTTCCTTTCACAACAAGTTCATTTGGAATATTCGGAATTTGATACAGCAATGCTGTCAATTCATTTTCAATACCAGAAAGTGTGTCAGAAAGCTCCTTTGTTTTTTGTTTTAAATCACCAGTTTGTTGCTTTAATTCATTAGCCTTCTCAACCTGACCTGTTTTAAAAAGACCTCCAATTTCTTTGGAAAGCTTGTTCGCTTCAGCAAGAGTAGCTTCTAAAGATGTTTGTGTAGCTCTTCGGTTGTCATCTAGGCTGATGACTTGATCAACAACAGTTTCCGCATCTTTAAAATTTCTTTTATCAAGTCCTTTTAAGACGGTTTCTTTATGCTCTTTAATGTATTGAACCTGTAACATGGTGCATGAATTTACAGTGGACAAAGATACATTTTATTGAATAGCTAACAATTAAAGATATAAGGAATTAGCGATGAAATCTCGTGCCTGGATTTCGTCTTTTTGAAGTTGAGAAATAAGATGTTCTACCGAATCAAATTTATGTTCATCTCTAAGGAAATATAATAACTCAACTGTTAGTGATTGTTCGTATAAATCCTGATTAAAATCAAAGAAATGAACTTCAATAGTTTGATGTTTGCCATCCACCGTTGGACGCTTTCCAATATTCATCATTCCATAAATGATTTCGTCTTTGATAGTGGATCGAACGACATATACTCCAGTCTTCGGAATCAATTTATAGGCCTCTTCAACATCAATATTCGCGGTTGGAAAACCAATTTTACCACCCAATTGCTTACCATTTACAACATTGCCGTTGAGCATAAATGAATAGCCCAAATAGGTGTTCGCTGTTTTTACATTTCCTTCTGCTAAAGCTTTTCGGATTTTGGTCGAACTTACCGACACATCATCAATATCCTGAGCTGGAATTTCCTCGATATCGAAATCATAAAGTTTACTGTATTCTTGTAACTGAGTAATATTGCCTTCTCTATTTTTCCCGAAATGATGATCATAGCCAATGCAAAGTTTGGATACATTGAATTGATTCACGAGAATATCTCTTACAAAAGCCAAGGCGGTAAGCCTGGAAAACTCTTTGCTAAATGGATGAATAATTAAATAATCCAATCCTGTTTTAGCTAAAAGATTCTTTCGCTCTTCAATGGTATTGATCAGTTCTAACGAACTGTCTTTTTGAAGTACCATCCGAGGATGCGGAAAGAAAGTTAATAAAATTGATTTTTTCCCAGCGTTTTTGGCGTCAGAAACGATGCTTCGCGTGGAGAGGCCCCGGTACCCATGGATGGAAAGATACTGATCCGAGGTGAACGCGAACTACGCTGTTACGCCAATCCATAGCCGAACCCACCGGTTCTAACCCGCGATGAATCCAAAACGCTGATTTGGAAACGCAAGATTAATAATTGACCCCAACCATAAGGCTGAATCCAAACATATTCAGATCTTTACCAGAGTTCTCGGCTAGTGCAGATGCCG
>JALQZD010000323.1 GCA_023258495.1 Polaribacter sp. | reverse complement strand
CAGGCACCTGCCAGACAAGCTGCAATATTTGCTAAAATTCCAGACACCGTTCCTTGCACCACAGTGAATAAAGTATGTGCATCTGGAATGAAATCGATTATGTTGGCCGCTCAAAGTATTGCCTTAGGAGATAACGATATTGTTGTTGCTGGTGGAATGGAAAACATGAGTATGATTCCGCATTATGTACATGCTAGAAAAGGAACCAAATTCGGACCAGCTACTATGGAAGATGGGATGCAAAAAGACGGTTTGATAGATGTATACGATCAGGTAGCTATGGGAGTTTGTGCTGATGCTTGTGCAACTGAATTTGAATTCACTAGAGAAGATCAGGATGCTTTCGCGATCCAATCGTATGAAAGATCTGCTGCCGCTTGGAAAGCTGGTAATTACGCTGATGAAGTGGTACCGGTAGAAATTCCGCAGAGACGTGGTGAGCCAATTATTTTTGCTGAAGACGAAGAATACAAAAACGTAAAAATGGAAAAGATTCCAAATTTACGTCCGGCCTTCACAAAAGATGGAACCGTTACTGCTGCAAATGCTTCTACGATCAATGACGGTGGAGCTGCCTTGGTATTAATGTCGAAGGAAAAAGCCGATGAGTTAGGATTAGCACCATTAGCTAAAATCACTAGTTATGCCGATGCTGCTCACGAGCCAAAATGGTTTACAACCGCTCCAGCAAAAGCATTACCAAAAGCATTAGCAAAAGCAAACCTATCGATTGATGATATCGATTATTTCGAATTGAATGAAGCGTTCTCTGTTGTAGGTTTGGCAAACTGTAAAATTCTTGGTATTTCTGAAGACGTTACCAACGTGAACGGAGGTGCTGTTTCTATTGGTCATCCGCTTGGTGTTTCGGGTGCTCGAATTGTAATTGCCTTAACATCTATCCTAAAACAAAAAAATGCTAAATTTGGTGCAGCAGCTATTTGTAATGGTGGTGGTGGAGCTAGCGCAATGATCATCGAAAGAATTTAACTAACAATAATCTTTTTGTACGGAATCTGTAATTTAAGTATTGTTCCGATTCGGAAAGCACCGAATCATGGATCAGAAATGATTTCCCAACTGCTATTTGGAGATTATTTTACAATACTTGAAAAAGAAAATGATTGGTGCCTTGTAGAAATTGCACTTGATCAGTATCAAGGTTATGTTCATATCCATCAGATTCAACAACTTTCAGAATTGGAATTTAATTCACTGAACGAAGAAACATCGAACTTTGCTGGTGAATTTATCGATTATATCAGCGATCAAAAGGCTGAATTGACTGCAATACCCATTGGTTCTTATTTACCAAACTTTAAGGAGAATACAATTCGAATTTCTGATAATGAAATGATATACGAAGGACAGGTTTTCAATTCGGAACTTCCAAAATCTGAAATTGCAAAAATCGCCTATTTGTATTTGAATGCTCCTTATTTATGGGGGGGTAAAACACCTTTCGGAATTGACTGCTCCGGATTTACACAAATGGTATATCGCTTATGCGGATATTCTTTACCGAGGGACGCGCACGAGCAGTCGAATTCAGGAGATGTGTTAAGTTTCATCGAAGAAAGTATGCCTGGCGATCTGGCCTTTTTCGATGATGAAGAAGGAAACATTAATCACGTCGGAATTGTGTTGAATAATTACCAAATCATTCATGTTTTCGGAAAAGTCAGAATTGATACTTTAGATCATAGTGGTATATTTAACAACGAATTACAAAAGCATACGCATAAATTGCGCATCATAAAACAAATTATACCAAATGATTAAATGGTTCAAAAGACATTCCTTACTTTTAAAAGACGCGTTCTTTTCGACCATTTTTTGCCTAATTATCACCTTTATTCTTGCTGGAATTGTTGTCAATCTTAGTTTTTTAAATCCGTTCAAAGAGGCCTTTAAAGACTTTAGTTTCACCGATATTTACTATTCTGAAAAAATTCAAGAAACGACTCTTCCTAAGGATATCATTTTAATCAATATTGAAGATCGCAATCGTTTTGAACTTGGACTTTTATTAGAATCCGTTTTGGCAGAGAATCCGAAGGTAATTGGATTGGATGCAATTTTTAGGAACCCGAAAGATTCCATTGGAGATGCGTATTTATCAGCACAACTTCAGAATCCGAAGGTCGTAAGTGCTTTGAATATTGAACGAAACGAAATCATTCGAACACATTCATCATTAAAGCCTGCGAATGAAAACTTTATCAATATTAGTTTCGATTTAAAATCAAAGGTGGTTCGAACTTTTGAATCCTTTCATAAAAGTGATTCTCGAATAGACACTTCATTTACAGTTCAAATTGCTTCCAAATTTGGAGCTGAACTACCAATGAAGAAATTGAATCAATCCCAGTTCATTAAGTACTCTGGAAAATATAACTCATTTATTCATTTCGGATTTGATGAGTTTATGTTGATGCAAGACAAACAACTGATTAAGGACAAAATTATTCTTCTTGGATATTTAGGAGTTCCATTGGGAGATAGCTTTGATGTTGAGGATAAATTCTTTACACCATTAAATGAGAAAACTTCTGGAAAGTCATTACCAGATATGTTTGGTGTTGTTATTCATGCGAACATTTTGAAAATGTTGATAGAAAATGATTACCTCAGTAAAACTCCTACATTCATCGCCTTGATGATTGATTTCTTGTCTGTTTTCCTATTTATGATCTTCTCTTTAAAATTAGAGAAGCGCGGTGAAATTTACAATCGGACTTTCAAGTGGTTTGTTCTTTTCACATACACCGCATTTTTATTGTATTTACATTTATTATTCTATAGTAAGGACATTTATATAAACGTATTTAATATCATTGCCCTAACCGGGATTTCGGCAAATATGTTCATATTTTATGTTCATTTTCTAAAATTTATTAAATCTAAAATCCCATGGAAAAGTTATCTCGATTAAGAATTGGACTTGTTCTATTCGTTTTGTTTTTAGCCTCCAATACCAAAGCTCAAATTAATTTATGTTTAATTGAAGTACAAGGTCTTCCTCAGATTGAATTGACAGACAAATATCAAAATGCCAAAAAAGGAGATTTTTTAAAAGGGAATCATTTACTACAGGTGAAAGAAAATGAATCTGTGAAGTGCATTGATACAGAGGGAAATCTCTATACAATATCAAATCCAGGATCCTATGGAATTCAGGAGATCCTAGCTAACAAAGTAGCATCTGAAAAGGCAAATGTGACCAAAAAGTACTTTTCGTACATGTATAAAAGAATGTTTACCGATTTTGAAAACAACTCCAAAGCAGGGGTTGTCTATCGTTTAAATCCGGCTGGAACGTTGGTGTTCCCGAAAGACAACAGACAAATTGTTAAGGATACGATTCGATTTGAATGGACCAACGAAATCTTTAGACCATTAACCTTTAGTTTGGTTGATGTGAAAACCAAACAATCGATGAAGATCATTACAAATGGAAACTATATCACATTACCTGTGGATGGGAATACATTAAAAATTGGCAGTGCATACAAATGGACGATTTTGGCAGATGGTGATTTGAAACCTATTTATCACAATTTCACCATTATTGATAAAGTAAAATCGAAGCCAATTTCTGCTAAAGTAAAAGAATTTGAAACTGAATTATTAAAGCTCGGATTTGACAAATCGAAAATACATTTCATTATTTCCGATTCCTTCAATATTCAATACTAAACAAAAAAAGCTCAGATTTCTCTGAGCTTTTTTATAATAGATTCAACTGATTATTGATTTCTCATCTTCTTAAAGATAGGTCTCATTTGATCAGCTTTTTCAGTCATTTCTAAATTATCGTAGATATTTAATAATGAACGAACTGTTTCGAAAGATCTGTTGATGGCATCCGCCTTTTCTAGGTAAGGTAACGCCTCTTTAAACAAAGCTTTTTGTTTTTTCTCCAACGCTTCATACTTCTTGAAATCTTGAAGATTTTTATTCATCTCGTCAACGATAGCCTGCTCTCCAGATAAAATAGCAATAGAAAGGTTTAAGTATGCATCACCGTAATCAGGATTCAATTCGATCGCTTTTCTGTAATACCCTTTTGCTTCCTCAATTTTCTTATCATTTTGATTGATAACACCTAAATTGTAGTATAAAATAGGATCATTAGGACTTAACTCAATAGCTTCTTTCATTAAAGCAGCGAATTTGGCATTATCCTTTAATTTGATATACAACTGCGCTTCGTTAAGAATTAAGTTTACATCCTTAGGGTTTTGTTTTCTAGCTTCTTTAATCGCTACAATTGCTTCTTCAGTTTTTCCTTGTTCGATTAAAACATAGCTGATATTTTTAACGATATCTGCCTGCTTCGATTTCGTCGTTTCAACAGACGGATTTTCATGAGAACCGGAT
>JALQZD010000293.1 GCA_023258495.1 Polaribacter sp. | reverse complement strand
ATAATACGTATCATTATTGGTTGGGGTGGTATTGAAAGCTGAATTGAAGTTTGTGTTTATGTTATCAATCCTTGGAGGTAATTGCTCTTCGATAATAACAGTATCTGTAAATAAAAGTTTGTACCCTCCAAGAGTTAAGATACCGCCTAGCATAGCAACGGCTAAAAGACTAAAAACTTTTTTCATAATCTACATTTTTAATGGAATCAAATATACAATTTTAACATTTATAGCAATTTCGTTTAACTTTGCTTTAACTCAGTTTAACCCCTTTTTAACAAGACTAATCTTTTACCAAAATCGTATCTTTATGGCATGATTTTAAATTTTAGTAAATACCAAGGAACAGGAAACAATTTTGTGATGATCGATAACAGAACAAAAACCTTTCCAAATGGAAATACTGACATAATATCATATCTATGTGATCGTAATTTCGGAATTGGAGCCGATGGTGTTATTCTAATTGAAAATGATAGCGAAGCTGATTTCCGAATGATTTATTACAACCCTGATGGGACAGAGACCATGTGCGGAAATGGCGGACGATGTGCCGTAGCATTCGCAAGGGATCTTGGGATCATTAAAAATCAAACAACCTTTAACGCTTTTGATGGATTGCATTTCGCTAGCATTAATGAAGAAGACATTTCTCTTCAAATGATTGATGTTGGTGCCATTCAAAATCATGACGATTATTATTTTCTAAATACGGGAACTCCGCATCATGTTGAATTGGTAGATGACTTAACTGACTATCCAGTTTTTACTAGGGGTAAAGAACTTCGTTACCATTTATATGGAGAACAAGGAAGTAATATTAATTTTGTAGAGCAAAAGGATTCCGATACCTTTCGAGTTCGAACCTATGAGAAAGGCGTAGAAAACGAAACTTTAGCATGCGGAACTGGAGTTACAGCAGTGGCCATTGCCATGCATCACAGTGGAAAAACAATGGCTGATACAATTAAACTCCCAGTAGAAGGAGGTATTTTGAAAGTCTCCTTCGATTTCTCTGATGGCCAATATTCAAATGTATTTTTAATAGGTCCTGCCGAGTTTATTTTCAAAGGGAGTATCGAATTGAATCTATGAATTTAGTTGGACAACAAATCAGACTCCGCTCCCTTGAAATTGAAGATCTAGATTTTCTCTACACTATTGAAAACGACGAATCCTTTTGGGAAATAAGTGGAACACAGTCACCATTCTCTAAAGACATTCTTAAAGAATATATCCAAAACGCAAAGCAAGACATATCTGAAGTGGGACAATATCGATTTGTGATTTCTTCCGAAAAAGACGATACTCCATTAGGATTGATTGATCTTTTTGATTTCAGTGCTCAACATTCAAGAGCAGGAGTCGGAATAATTGTCCATCCCGATCATCAGAATAAAGGATTTGGAAGTGAGGCACTTTCATTGCTAATTTCATATTGTACATACGAATTGAGATTACATCAGTTGTATGCAGATGTATTAGAAAACAATACGGTAAGCATTCGATTGTTTGAAAAACATGGATTTCAAAAAGTAGGAATTAAAAAAGATTGGATTTATTTCCATAAATCTTTCAAAAATGAAATAATTTTACAGCTAATTTTGGATGAATCGTGACATTAAAAAAGAAATATATTTTTTTTATCGGGTTAGCTCTTGCACTTATTTTTTCAGTTTCTGTATACTCTAAAATCTACGGAGACAATGTTGAAAAAAGTGGGGATTTATTCATCTATACGAATGATTCATTAGAGCAAGTTATTGAGAAATTATCTCCTTACTTAAAAAATCCAAGTAGTTTCGAATGGGTAGCCGGATTAAAAAAATACAAATCACCAAAATCGGGAAAATACCATATTGAAGAAGGAACCTCTAACAACGACCTCATCAATAAGTTAAGGATTGGTAGCCAAACCCCAGTTAAAGTTTCTTTTAATAATCAAGATACCATTGAAAAATTGGCGGGTAGAATCGCCAATCAGATTGAAGCTGATTCCCTTTCTTTATTGGAGGCTTTTATTGATCCTTCTTTTTTAGAAAAAAACAATCTCAATAGAGCATCCGCTCTTCAAATATTCATTCCAAATACCTATGAATATTATTGGAATACGTCGGCGATAAAATTTCGTGATCGAATGCTCGAGAATTATAAAAAATTTTGGACTTCCAATAGGTTGGCAAAAGCAGAGGCTTTAAAAATGAGTGCGAGTGAAGTCATCACACTCGCCAGTATTGTTCAGAAAGAAACGACGAAAAGAGAGGAACGTCCCATCGTTGCAGGATTGTATTTAAACCGATTAAAACGCGGATGGGCGCTTCAGGCAGATCCAACCATTGTTTATGCATTAAAACAACAAAAAGGTCAAGACTATTCAGTTTACCGGGTGTTACGTACAGATTTAGATATTAATTCACCATACAATACCTACAAAAACAGTGGCTTACCTCCCACTCTCATTGGAATGCCAGATATTTCAAGTATCGATGCGGTATTAAACCCTAAGAGACATGACTATATGTACATGTGTGCTAGTGTAGACAATTTTGGATATCATGAATTTGCCAAAAGTTTAGCGCAGCATAACCGAAATGCTGCTAGATATCAACGCTGGTTGAGTCGGCAAAGAATATTTCGTTAATTACTTCTGAATGATAAAGATAGTAGGTCTTTTATGAAGATCTGGTCTAGCATTTTTCCAATCTTTGGTAACTCTGGTTTGAATGAATTCGGTAGGAAGCGTAATGTCGGCTGCAATACAAAGTTGTGTGGTTGGCGTTAAAGTCCCTAATAGATCGGTCATCATTTTATCATTTCGGTAGGGTGTTTCAATAAAAATTTGAGCCTGATTCTTTTCTGCTGATAAACGTTCGAGCTGTTTAATCGACTTTTTTCGATCTGCCTTTTCGATGGGTAAATACCCATTGAAAGCAAAATTTTGACCGTTTAGCCCTGAACTCATCATCGCCAATAAAATAGATGATGGACCAACCAAAGGCACTACTTGAATCCCTTTACGATGAGCCAAAGCCACAATGCTAGCTCCAGGATCAGCAATGGCTGGAACACCGGCTTCAGACAAAAGTCCAACATGATTGCCATGATCACAAACATCCAAATATCTGAGTGTTTCCTGTTCATCAGCATATTTGTCTAACAGCATCAGTTGCAAATCGGGTTGCGATTTTTTTGGGGTAATTTTTTTTATGAATCGACGTGCAGATTTTTCATTTTCAACAATATAGTAATCAATTTGCTCGACTACCTTTTTTACAGACAAAGGCATTACCTCAAGTGGTTCACTTTCTCCTAATGTGGTCGGAATTAAATATAATTTGCCTTTCATTCAACAGGAATTTATTACGAAGGTACTGAAAATTATAAGTAGTGATTTATAACTTATTCGAAATGATTTCACAAGCCTTGTCTAACATTTCATAGACCTCATCAAACCCTCGTATTCCTCCATAATAAGGATCGGGAACACTATTATTAGCCTGGTTATCAACTTCATTCAATATCATCCTAACTTTTTGCTCGTCTTCCTTTGATCTCGCCAGACGCTTAATATTTTGGAAATTACTAGCATCCATAGCATAGATGATATCAAACTTCTCAAAATCATCAACGTTAAACTTTCTGGAGGTCTGATGGGAAATATCGATTCCGTTTTTCAGTCCCACTTTAATGGAACGGCTATCCGGAGGATTACCTTCATGATATCCGGCGGTTCCTGCAGAATCGACATATACCAAATCAGGATTCACTTTGGACTCTAAAATTCCTTGAGCCAAAGGAGATCTACATATATTACCAAGACAAACCATCAGTACTTTTTTCATTGCAAAAAAAAACCTCACAAGGAGTGAGGATTTATTTAAAAGGTTAACTTTTTAGTCAGATCTTCGACGTATTTTCTAAATTGTTTATCAGTTTCGGTTAAATTATCAACCGTTTTACAGGCATGTAGTACAGTTGCATGATCTCTTTGACCAATTTGATTTCCGATACTTGCCAGTGATGTTTTTGTCAATCGCTTGGCAAAATACATGGCTAATTGTCTCGCTTGAACGATATGTCTTTTTCTTGTTTTAGATTGAAGTGTAGCTACATCCATATCGAAGTATTTTGAAACCTCTTTTTGAATGTAATCAATAGATACTTCCTTCTTTGTATTTTTTACGAATTTATCTACGATTTGTCTAGCCAATTCAATCGAGAATTCTTTTCTATTGAAGGATGCTTGAGCAATCATCGAAATAATTACACCCTCCAATTCCCTGACATTCGTCTTGATATTCTTAGCGATGTATTCAACGATTTCTCCAGGCATTTCAACACCGTCTCTAAATAGCTTATTCTCTAATATTGAAATTCTAGTTTCATAATCGGGTGATTGAAGTTCTGCAGAAAGTCCCCACTTAAACCTAGATAGCAATCGTTGTTCGATTTCCTGCATGTCTACGGGTGCCTTGTCTGAGGTCAAGATTACCTGCTTTCCATTCTGATGCAGATGATTAAAGATGTGAAAGAATACGTCTTGCGTTCCTTTCTTCCCAGAGAAAAATTGAACATCATCAATAATCAAAACGTCAATCATTTGATAAAAATGAATAAAATCATTTCTCGTATTTGATTTCACAGAATCAATAAACTGTTGTGTAAATTTCTCGGATGAAATGTATAGAACCGTTTTATCAGGATACTTGTCTTTGATATCGACACCAATAGCATGAGCTAAATGGGTTTTTCCTAAACCTACTCCACCATATATTAATAGTGGATTAAATGAGGTTCCTCCAGGTTTTTTAGCAACAGCCATTCCTGCTGATCTCGCCAATCGGTTCGAATCACCTTCAACAAAATTGACAAAATTATAATTTGGATTTAGTTGGGATTCGATTTTTACTTTTTGCAATCCAGGAATCACAAAAGGATTACGAAGTTCTCTTTTATTAGACTCCATGGAAACCGACACTTTCTGCGGTTTTAAAGGATCTCTATTTGAGCTTGGAAACTTTACAATTTGTGGTCTAGTACTACTGTAATTGTTTTCCATTTTCACATCGTAAATCAATTTAGCTTCATTACCTAATTGTCTTACTAATGCAACTCGTAAAAGTTTAATGTAATGTTCCTCTAACCATTCGTAGAAAAATTTACTAGGAACTTGAATGGTTAACACTTCTCCTGAGAGTTTAACTGCTTTAATGGGTTCAAACCAAGTTTTATATGCTTGAGGCTTAATGTTGTCTTTTATAAATAGAAGGCAATCTTTCCAAACTGAATCAGCAGTTATCGTCATTATGATTTCAGGTGAGTTATTAAGTTAAAAAAATCTGGTTAATTCGTCTTTTTCTTCCTCAAATAGCTTTACAAATGTGTGAATAAAATTCAGTAAAAAAAAATCAAAATGCTATTGATTTTTATTTTTTTTTTCTGTAACATTCAGACTCAAAATTGTTCCTATCAATTGGATTTTTCATTCACAAAAACCCGCGTAAGATATTCAGAAACCGATCAAATGGGCGTAGTATACTATGGCAATTATGCTCAGTATTTTGAACTCGGCAGAACCGAATGGCTTCGTAGCAAGGGAATTACATACAAATTTATGGAAAATAATGGAATAATGCTACCGGTTATTTCATTAAAATGTGATTTTATTAAACCAGCCTTATACGATGATGTACTCACTATTAAAACGGTATTAAAAAAGAAACCAGGAGTCCGTATTGAATTTGATTTAGAAATCACCAATCAGCTTGATGAGTTAATATGCACTGGTAATACAGTTTTAGTATTCATCAACATGAAAACCAACAAGCCAACACGATGCCCTTCCTATATTTTAAACAGTCTAAACATCTAATTTAAGGATACTTAGACCATAAATGCCAGCAAAAATTTGATGTGTTTTTTCTGATTCTTTTTTTCTAATCGCTATGATATAGGTACAATTCAATTCAAGATTCTGATTTACGATCTGAATATTTTGCTCTTTAATGATCCGCATCACTTTGTTCATTAAATGATACGGAAAAGAAATTCGAAATCGAACATTTATCGTTTTTACAATAATTTGAGAGGCCTCAATCGCCAATTTAGCTGAATTTCGATATGCGTTTATCAATCCACCAACCCCTAATTTGGTCCCTCCAAAATATCGCACACTGACAACTAGTACGTTTGTAATATTGAAAGATTGAATTTGACCATAAATCGGCATTCCTGCAGAATTATTAGGTTCACCATCATCATTAGCGCGATAGGAGATTCTTTCTACCCCCAATTGAAAGGCATAACAAAAATGTCTTGCATTGGAATGTTGAGCCCTTAATTCATCTATTTGCAACTTCACCTCCTCTTCTGATTGAACTGGAAATGCGTATCCGAAGAACTTGCTTCCTCTATCCTTAAATAAAGTTTCTTCTGAAGATGCAGCTAATGTTTTATACTCATTATTCATTAGGCTAGCGCAATCATTACTATAGATGTAATAGCAAGTAGTACCCCAATGTAATTTTTAGTAGAAAAAACCTCTCGAAATATTACTACCCCAAAAATACTTGACAATAGAACAATACCTACATTGTTTAATGTGAACAACGAAGAACTCTCTAGTCCTTTGATCTGTAGGGCCTTAATCAAAAATAGGATTGAAAAGTAATTCGGAATACCTAATATTATTCCGGCAACAACATTCTTAACTTCAAAATTGCGAACCGTATCTAATCCTTTAGAAACTAAAAATAAAGCACCAAAGAATCCGGCAAATCCAAATAGTGATCCAGAGAATAACGAAACCTCGTTTTCATGCACAAAATTCACTTCAATGTATTTAATAGTCGTGTCTATAACTCCTGACCCTAAGAAAAGTAAAAGAGGTAATAGTAATGAATCCTTAAGTGGAATCTCCTCTTTTTTAACCGAAACCAGGTAAACCGCAACTAATGCGAATAGTATCCCTAATATCTTCATGAACGGAACGCTTTCATTATACACAACAACTCCGAAAGTAACCGGTATGACAACAGACATTTTACTTGCTACAGAGGCCACCGAAACTCCATTAATTTGTGAAGTTTTTGCCATAAGAACAAATATTAAAATGAATAAAAAACCTAATGTAAATGCTCCTGGAAGCCAAGGCTTATCAAAGATATCGGTTAATGGAATCTTAGTTTCTGACCCTAAAAACCCCAGAACAAAAGCAACAGCATAATTCACTACGATCGCTTTTACATTATCAACTTCGTATTTGTGAAATAATTTAAAAATTACAAATAATGAAGTCGAAAAAAGAATGCTTAGAATTAGATAAATCATGGTTTTATCATGGATGTTAAATTGGTAATATCCTCATTTCTCGGATCGATATTCCAAGTTTTAATTCCTATCGCTGAAGCCGCATCTGTATTCACTTTGGTATCATCAATGAAAAATGTTTCGTCCGGTTTTAATTGATTTTCAGACAATACGAACTCATAAATGTCAGTATTTGGTTTGCGAAGGTGAATTTCATGTGAGAGGTAGAACTTTTCAAAACAGGATTTAAATTCATCATACCTTTCCATGCCCCAATCTTCTTTTACCCAGTCGATGTGAATTTCATTTGTATTACTCAATAGGAACAGACGATACTTATTTGAAGATTTCAAATTTTTAAGAAAGTCAAATCGATGGTCAGGAAAATCGAGTAACATGGAATTCCAAATCCATTTGAACTCATCATTCTTTAGGGAATAGTTTTTATTAAAATGCAGAATCACCTCTTCGGATGTTACCTTGCCTACCTCGTAAGTCCTTAACAGTTCTTCATCCTCATTTATCATGGAATCAATCCCTTTTTGTTTCAAGACTTTTGAAGGACCAGCCTTATCGAGATTTAAAAAAACATCTCCGAAGTCAAAAATTATATTTTTAATCATTATGGTATACCCTAATTATGTTATTATCCATCACAATCTCTTGTAACGGATTTTTATTTAATTGTGGTGCAGTTATTCCGTTTTCAATAACAACATCTCCAATTGTAACTCTCGCTTCGTCCCAAAGGTCTTCATCAATGAATGTATTTAATGTTTGAGCACCGCCTTCGATTATCACACTTTGTATATCATACTTAAAAAGGACATTCGAAATTTGCTCAGCAATAGTGTTCCCGAAGTTAATACGTTCAAAATGGGTTTTATGGAGCGTTTTTTCGATTTGTACGGGTGTTGATTCGTCAATGATTACAATGGTTT
Organism: Polaribacter sp.; assembly: GCA_023258495.1. GTDB lineage: Bacteria > Bacteroidota > Bacteroidia > Flavobacteriales > Flavobacteriaceae > Polaribacter. Next base: position 3,144 of record JALQZD010000293.1, on the reverse strand, counting down.
TCACTGAATCATCGAAAATATGGGAGTCAAGCGGAAGCCTTAATGTTGAGTCCAGAATGATTCTGATCGGACTATTCCCTTTCCACAGCCTCGTATTCAATTTAGGATTGTCTTTAAGAACAGTATTTGTACCCACTAGAATCGCCTGTTCTTCTGATCTCCACTTGTGAACCAACTGTTTCGCATACGAATTGGAAATCCAAAATGGTTTTCTTTTTTGTTGAATATTCGGAGCAATCATTCCATTTTTACATTGTGCCCATTTCAAAATAATGTAAGGTCTTTTTAATTCGTGCTGGGTTAGGAATGATTTATGATGTTCTCTACATTCGTGTTCTAGTACCCCAACTTTCAAATCAATTCCGGTCTGTTTTAGCATCGAAACTCCATTTCCCTTTACTTTCGGATTGGGATCTAAACAACCTATAACGACTCTGGGTATTCCGAATTTAATAATCGCATTTGCACATGGTGGAGTTTTACCAAAATGAGAGCAGGGTTCCAAGGTTACGTATAATGTAGATTGCTTTAATTGGCTTTTATCTGCTACAGATTGTAAAGCGTTAATCTCTGCGTGATCTCCTCCAAATGGAGAAGTATAACCTTCGCCAATAATTTTATCATCACAGACAATTACAGCTCCTACAGAAGGATTTGGCTTAGTTAAAGCATTACCGTTTTTGGCAATCTCTAAACACCTCGAAATAAAAATCTCATCGTTCAAATCGGTTATCTTAATTTAATTTCTTGTGTTTTATCTACGGGATAAACTTTTGAAAAACCAAGGACTTTGTACTTTAAATCACCTTTAAACTGGACTTTAATCGTCTTATTTAATAAGGTATTGATTAGTCCACCAAGAATACCATTTCTGTTATTTTCAAAAACTCGTTTTGCAGGAATCACCACAGACAATGGAATGGTAAAATCATTTCTGGAAGGTACTTTAAACTCCTCTGAGGATACTTGGGCCAATTCAGCTCCATTTACAATAACTTTAATCTGGTCTGTAGCGATCTTGCCACCCACGTCATTCGGATTTTCAAAGTATGCATTTGCTCTTAATCGAATCGTATCGGTCTGCACCGAAACTACCTGCACGTCATCCACTTTTAAAAATATCGGTTTTTTCGAAATTGAACATCCAAAAACGCCTATAAATAGTATGATTCGTATAGCTAATTTTCTCATAGAATATGCATTATTTTAGGTAACTTGCCTCTACAAAAATAGTGTATTCAATGACAATTACAGGTTTTCTGATTAGAGAAATTGAACAGAAAGACAATCCACAATTGGCAAAAGTTGTACGTGATGTTATTGTCGAAATGGGAGCTCCTACTGTTGGCACAGCCTATGAGGATAAAGCAACCGATCAAATGTTTGAAACCTATCAGGAAGAACGCACGAAATACTTTGTAGTAGAACATAATAATGAAGTTGTTGGAGGCGGTGGTATCGCACCTTTATCTGGAACCGATGGAAGCATTTGCGAACTTCAAAAGATGTATTTTCTTCCGATTGCCAGAGGACGAGGACTTGGGGCTCAAATGATTGAAAAATGTTTGTCTTACGCAAAGGTATTCGGATTTAAAACTTGCTATTTAGAAACCCTACCCTATATGAAGGCCGCTAGAAAATTATATACAAAAAATGGATTTACCAATATTAGCGGACCTATGGGAAATACTGGTCATTATTCGTGTGATGTTTGGATGACAAAAGAGCTATGAATTTACTTCAACTAGAGAAATATTTCCATCAGCGATTAAAAGCGAACTATCCAGATTCAGAGATCGAAAACTTCTTTTTCTGGACCTTAGAAGAGATATTAGGCATCCAAAGAATTGATTTTGTATTACAAAAAAACAACGCTGTGGATTACCAAAATATAGACCGTATAAAAAAGGTAATTCAAAGACTTCGAAATGAGGAGCCGATTCAATACATTTTTGGATCTACAGAATTCTACGGATTACTATTTAACGTATCAACAGATACATTAATCCCTAGACCCGAAACTGAAGAATTGGTCGAATGGATTATCGAAACTGTAAAACAGGATGAGTATTTATCATCCTTATCTGAACTTCGAATATTAGATATTGGCACGGGCACTGGGTGTATCGCCATTACCCTAACCAAACTGATTCCATCAGCAAATACAACTGCTGTAGATATTTCCAAAAATGCTTTAACCGTTGCTGAATCAAATTCAGCCCTAAATGAGGTAAACGTTCATTTTGTTATTTCTAATGTATTGGAATTATCAAGCTTAGAAAATGAGTTTGATATCATCGTTTCGAATCCACCTTATGTGAGAAATTCAGAAAAGATAGAAATCAAAAATAACGTTCTGAAATATGAACCGGACACAGCATTGTTTGTCGAAGATGATGATCCATTGTTATTTTATAGAAAGATTGGAAAACTGAGTCTTGATTCTTTAACAAATAACGGATACTTATTTTTTGAAATCAATCAATACTTAGGAGAAGAAACAGTTGATCTTTTATCCAAACTAGGATATCAACATATTGAGTTACGAAAAGACCTATTCGGAAACGACCGAATGATAAAATGTCGATTATCTTAATTGAACAATTCTTCGCTATCCACAGTTATCGAATCTAGAAAAGCAATGGAATTCATAATATCGTGATGCAACACGCGATCTTCATAGACCAACGGAACCTCATCTCTAAACATCGCCAAGAAATTTTCAAGAAAGGGTGAGCTTTTTCCTTCAACAAAATACATCGCCTGAGATGCGGTGAATAATTCAATAGCCAATATCGTTTTTAAATTGTCAACGATTCGTTTCAACTTCGTGGCCGAATTTGCTCCCATAGAAACATGATCTTCCTGCCCATCACTAGATTCAATAGAGTCTATACTGGAAGGTGTTGCCAATTGCTTATTCTGGTTAACAATACTGGCTGCCGTATATTGTGGAATCATAAATCCGGAGTTTAAACCAGGATTTGTAACCAAAAACGGAGGCAAATGTCGGTGCCCCGAAACTAATTGATAGGTTCGTCGCTCCGAAATATTTCCTAATTCAGATAAGGCAATAGCAAGAAAGTCTAATCCTAGAGCCAAGGGTTGCCCGTGAAAGTTTCCACCAGAAACAATCACATCCTC
>JALQZD010000237.1 GCA_023258495.1 Polaribacter sp. | reverse complement strand
TTTATTGCCAACAACGAGTGGAGGAGAAATCTTGTTAACGGACTTAACAACTGCAGTTCAGGATGTTGTTTTTACGACGACAGCAACTACCATAGAAAAAGAAAAGGAGTTTTCTCTTACTGTTTCTGATGCCAACTACTTGCCCTATAATGATCATTTTTATGAATTTATCGATGTTCCTGGTATCACTTGGACGCAGGCCAAAATTGAGGCTGAGAAACTATTTTATTATGGCAGGCAAGGGTATTTAGCTACGTTAACGAGTCAAATTGAAGCTGATTTTGCTGGAAAACAAGTAACAGGTACTGGTTGGATTGGTGGCTCAGATGAAGCTCAAGAAGGATTATGGGTTTGGATGACGGGTCCAGAAGCAGGACAGCCTTTCTGGAGTGGTGGAGTGAACGGATTCGTAACTCTTCCTTTTAATTTTGCATTTTGGAATACTAACGAACCTAATAATCAAGGGAATGAAGACTATGCACATATAACAGATCCATCAGTCGGAATTGAAGGTTCTTGGAATGATTTGGCAAATCAAGGAGGTACAGGTGCTTTTTTTCCTACAGGTTTTGTTGTAGAATATGGAGTTCCGGGAGATCCTCCTTTGCAAATTGCTGCAAGCACAAGAATGTATTTACCCGAAATTTTGAGTTTTAATGGTGCAGTTGCTTGTCAAGGTAATGTAGCGAATATTTCTGCCGTTCCATCCGAAGGAATTATTGAATGGTTTGATTCTCTGACAGGAGGGACGCTATTGGGTACAGGTAATTCATTTACCACCCCTGTTCTAACAACTACAACTAATTTTTATGCCTCGCTTAATGTTAACGGATGTAATGCTTTTGATCGTTCTGCCGTCACGGTAATCGTAAACCCATCTCCACAAGTAAATGACCCTGTTTTTATTGAATTCTGTGAAATTGACCAGGATGGTTTTGCCAATTTTGACCTTACCTCGGCCAATCCTAGCATATCATCAAACTCGGCGAATGAAACCTTCACATACTTTCCTACCCAAACTGATGCTGAAAACAATACCAATTCAATTTTGAATCCAACTAATTTTATAAATACGGTTGATAGTAATCAGACCATTTGGGTGAGAACGACAAATACCTCGAATTGTTTCGTTATTTCCACCCTTCAATTGGAGGTCACGTCAACGAATATACCAGTTTCTTATGCTCGCAATTACGATGAATGTGATGACTATTTGGATGCCGTGAATAATGATACAGATGGAATCACAACATTTAATTTTAGTGATGCAACGGCAGAAATTATTAATTTTTTTCCAGTTGCTCAGGCTGCAAATATTACAATCACCCATTATCCGACGGAACTTGATGCTAACAATCAAACCAATGAGATAACAGATACAAGTAATTATCGAAATACAATCCCAAACTCACACCCGATTTACACCCGAGTAACCAATACTTCAAACAACACATGTATTTATGTAGGAACACATATTACTTTGAATGTAAATCCAGTCCCAATTACCACTCCTTTGGGTGAATATAATGTGTGTGATGATGCTACTGATGGTGATGATACCAATGGGCGAATTCAAACTATTGATTTGGAAAGTAGAACACCTTTGATACTAGGAACTCAAGATCCTTCATTATTCACAGTAACCTATCACCAAACTTCTGCAGATGCCGAATCTGGAAGCAATCCGCTTTCTTCACCATACTCGAATACTTCTCCGAATACACAAACTATTTATGTTAGAGTCGTAGAGAATAGCACAGGATGTTTTGTCGATCGGGATTCGTTTGTTTTGAATGTAAGACCATTACCAATAATTACAAATACGGTCGAATTGAAGCAATGTGATATTGATATTGACGGATATAGCCCGTTCAATCTGAATGAAGCAAGATCAGATATTTCCAGTAACTACTTGAATGAAACTTTTGAGTTTTACGAATCATTAGCCGAAGCGGTCAGTGGGTTGAATCCTATTGTGAACAGTACTGCTTATGTTAATCAAATTACTCCGACAGATAGGGTCTGGGCAAGAGCCATTTCACAATTTGGCTGTTTCCGAATCGCAGAGGTGAATTTGACCGTTTCGACAACTGGTATTCCATCTACTTTTCAACGAAGCTTTGATGTATGTGACGATTTGATTGATGGGGATGACAGTGATGGGCTGTCGGCTTTTGATTTTAGTTCTGTCACTGCAGAATTACGTGCGCTTTATCCTGTAGGTCAACAGTTAACAATCACTTATTATAGGAATTTGGATGATGCGTATGCAGAAGAAAATGTAATCCAAGATATTTCCAATTATAGAAATATCGGATATCCCAATTCGCAAGATATTTATGTGCGAATTGATAGTGATCTCGACAATGATTGTTTAGGTTTAGGACACCATGTTACCCTTAATGTAGTTCCTGTCCCAACGGCCAATATTGTTACCGATATCGAGGAATGTGATGATGCTTTGTCTGGCAGTACTGTTGATGGACGAATTGCCAATGTAAACCTTCGTGATAAGGTAGTTGATATTTTAGGTCCT
>JALQZD010000216.1 GCA_023258495.1 Polaribacter sp. | reverse complement strand
GAGGCGATTTCATCAGGTTCATTAGGGCTTGATTTAGCATTAGGTGTTGGAGGATATCCTAGAGGAAGAATTATCGAAATTTACGGACCAGAATCCTCAGGTAAAACTACTTTAACAATTCATGCTATTGCTGAGGCACAGAAAGCCGGAGGTATTGCTGCTTTTGTAGATGCAGAACATGCTTTTGATCGTTTTTATGCTGAAAACCTAGGTGTTGACATTGATAACTTAATCATATCTCAGCCAGATCATGGAGAACAGGCGTTGGAAATTGCAGATAATTTAATTCGTTCTGGAGCTATTGATATTATTGTGATTGACTCTGTAGCGGCCTTAACACCAAAATCAGAAATTGAAGGAGAAATGGGAGATTCGAAAATGGGTCTTCACGCAAGGTTGATGTCTCAAGCGTTACGAAAGTTAACAGCGACCATTTCTAAAACAAATAGTACCGTAATCTTTATCAACCAATTGAGGGAAAAAATTGGTGTGATGTTTGGAAATCCTGAAACCACAACAGGAGGAAATGCATTGAAATTTTATGCATCTGTACGACTAGACATTCGTAGAAGAACTCAAATCAAAAACGGAGATAAAGTTATTGGAAACAGCACGAAAGTTAAAGTCGTGAAAAACAAGGTTGCTCCCCCATTCCAAACAGCAGAATTCGACATTATGTATGGTCAAGGAATTTCTAAAGTAGGAGAAATCTTAGACCTAGGTGTTGAATTAGGGATCGTTAAAAAGAGCGGTTCTTGGTTTAGCTATGCTGAGACTAAATTAGGTCAGGGAAGAGATGCTGTAAAAGCCATTATAAAAGAAAACCCAGATCTAATGGACGAACTAGAAAACAAGATTAAAGAGGAAATTTCGAAATCGGAATAATCCTTAATTCATTAAAGCACTAAAATTGTAATCGTAAGAGGCTAGTTTTTTAAATTTAATAATGTCTTAAAAGTGAATGAAAGTCTTCATTCACTGGATAATACTTTTACGAGCCACAGCACTAAATAAGCCCCAACACCAAATCCTGCTAGCAAAACCGATAAAACAAAAAGAATTCTAAAGTTTTTGGCCGTAAATTGGGTTTTTGTGCTCAGCCATTCACACACACCTAAAATCATATCATTTATTATTTATTATACCCCCGTACTTCCAAAACCACCAGTACCGCGATCAGTTTCGTTTAATTCACTAACCCGAACCCATTCGATTTGTTCGTGTTTAGCGATTACTAATTGAGCTATGCGCTCTCCATCTTTAACCTCGAAATCTTCATTGGAGAGGTTTACTAAAATTACTCCGATTTCACCTCGATAATCAGCATCGATTGTTCCGGGAGCGTTTAAAACTGTTATCCCTTTTTTTGCAGCCAATCCACTTCTAGGGCGCACCTGCGCTTCATATCCGGTAGGTAGCGCCATAAAAAGGCCTGTTTTGACAATCGCACGTTGGAGTGGTTTTAAAACAATAGGTTCGTCAAGGTTAGCCCGCAAATCCATTCCTGCCGATTGTTTCGTCTCGTAGGACGGGGTTGGGTGTTTTGATTTATTTAGTAATTCAACAATCATGTTTAATGTCTTATAAAAATCGAATCGTCTCGATAACTTCGTTGTTCCAAAACGATTCATTATGTTGATGGAATATCGAAACAAATATAATAATTCGGTGATGCGATAACAGAAAACACCTACTTTTCTTACTTTTGAATAAAATAAATTAAACTTGGAATTAAATTCAAAAATTGCCGTTATTGGCGGCGGAAGCTGGGCTACCGCAATTGTAAAAATGCTATGTGAAAACGAATTGAAAGTTGGGTGGTATATGCGGAATTCAAACGCTATTGAATACATAAAAAAACACCATCACAACCCTCGCTATATCCAGGCTGCTGAATTTAACCCTAAACAATTAGAGTTGTCAGACGATTTGAATAAAATCGTTGCGAAATACGATACGCTTATATTTGCAATTCCGTCCGCTTTTTTAACCGCTGAATTATCAAAACTAAATAACTCGCTTTCCAATAAAATTGTCTTTTCTGCAATAAAAGGAATTGTTCCAGAAACCGGATTGATTATTGGGGAGTATTTCCATAATGAATATGGTATTTCATATGATAATATCGGAGTAATAACAGGCCCGTGTCATGCGGAGGAGGTTGCTTTAGAACGATTATCATACCTAACTTTAGCCTGTAGGGATGAATCTAAAGCGAAAGAGTTAAGTAAATCTATTGAAAGCGACTACATCAAAACCAAAACTTCGGATGATATTTTCGGCACCGAATATGCCGCAGTGTTAAAAAACATTTATGCCGTTGCAGCGGGAATTGCGAACGGATTGGGTTACGGTGATAATTTTCAAGCCGTGTTGATGAGCAATGCGATTCGAGAAATGAAAAAATTCATTAAGAACGTATATCACATGAAACGAAATATTAACAACTCTGCGTATTTGGGAGACTTATTGGTCACCGGTTATTCTACATTCAGTCGGAATCGGATGTTTGGTAACATGATTGGAAAGGGCTATACAGTGCGTTCTGCACAGTACGAAATGCGAATGATTGCCGAAGGGTATTATGCGACAAAAAGCGCCTTCGAGATCAAAAAAGATTTTGATACAAAGACCCCAATTATCAATGCGGTATACGCTATTTTATATGATAATAAAAGCCCCAAAAAAGAGTTTAAAAAATTAGCGAATAAGTTAGACTAAATGTTTAATTTTGAACAAGCTAAAATATTTTTAAACTTTTGTTGTGAAAACAATACAAGAAGTTGTTGAAAAAACAATCCGTAAAACACCTTTCATCGAAGAGGCATTGAATGAAAAACTCATTAACGTATCTTCTTTGGCGCGATTAATTCTTCCTGAAGTCTCCAAAGTTTTAAAGAAAGAAGTGAAGGTTGGTGCCGTAATGATGGCAATTAACAGAATCTCGCCAGCCAGTGAATTGAGAATTCGAAAGAACATCAAAAAACTTGCGCTTGATTTAGGCGATGTGATTGTCCGATCTGACTTGTGTGATTTTACCTTTAAAAACACACCATCCTTACTCAAAGAAATTGCCAAAATATTGACGAAATCATCTGAGAATTCGGATTACTTCTTAACAGTTTCGCAAGGGATTTTCGAGACGAATATCGTAACGAGTAAGAACCTACGGCCATATGTTGAGGACATTTTTGAAAACGAGTTTTTAATCAATAGTGTTCTTGAGTTAGCTTCGATTACGATTAAACTTCCGAAGGAGAATCAGCAACAATCTGGAATATACTATTTCATTTTAAAACAATTGGCCTGGGCTGATATTTCGCTTCAAGAGGTGATTTCTACCACCAACGAAATGACAATTGTGGTAAAGGAGAAAGACATCAATCAGACCTTTGCTATTTTAATGGACATGAAGCTTACCTAACTCATGGCAAAAATTGATCCCTACGCAGCGCTCCGAATAAGAGAGTTCAATATTTTTCTTTTGATGCGATTTCTTTTGGTTTTCGGTTGGTCTATGCAATTTATCGTGATCGAATGGCAGGTATATTCACTAACCAAAGACCCATTATCTTTGGGAATTATTGGGTTGATGGAAATTATTCCAGCCTTTTCTATGGCTCTATTTGCGGGTCATATTGTAGATAATAAAGAAAAGCGAAATTTACTCGCTGTTTGTACCGCTGCTTTTTCCTTAATCAGCTTAGGGTTGTACTACTTAACCACCGCTGATGTTACCGATAACTGGAAATTGAATCATATCTTGTATGGAATTTATGCTTTGGTCTTCTTTGGAGGATTCCTTCGGTCGTTTTTTGGACCAACCATCTTTTCATTAGTAGCGCTTATTGTTCCAAAGAAAATTTATCCGAATGCGGCTACTTGGAGCACAAGCACCTGGAAAACAGCCGCAGTAGCAGGTGCGCTTTTTGGCGGATTTTTAATCAGTTGGATCGGTGTAGATAAAACACTTTCAATGGTTTTTATGATGGTCATGACGTCTTTAGTTCTGATCTTTTTCATCAAAAGAAAACCAATTTTAAACACTAAAAAAGGGGAACCGATTAAGCAAAGTCTTAAAGCTGGGGTAACCTTTGTGTTTAACAACAAAGCAATTTTAGGCGCCTTGACACTTGATATGATTGCTGTTTTATTCGGTGGCACAGTTGCAATTCTCTCTGTTTTTGCTCAGGATGTTTTGGAGGTAGGGAGTGAAGGTTTTGGGATTCTAAACGCATCGATTTCTATTGGAAGTATTGTTACGATGTTTGCCACCACCTATATCCCAATAAATAAAAACACAGGAACGAAACTGTTGGTTTCTGTCTTTATTTTCG
>JALQZD010000037.1 GCA_023258495.1 Polaribacter sp. | reverse complement strand
AAATCTGAAGTATATCCTCCATAATTCTGACGCCAGTTGCGCGCTTTATCCTTTTGGTAGCGTACAAAATTCGTTTTAAAAGTAATTGGTAACACAAAGCCTTTTTGCTCGGCTTCTAACATAAAATGACCTGCGTAACTTGTACCCCAATCACTGGCATAATCTTCACCCATCCAATAACTCAATCCGCCATTTGTTAATTGGAAATTTCCTAAACGAGCAATTCCCTTTTCAATATTTTTTTGGGTTTCTGATTTCTTCGAGGTATTTAGATCAAAGATATCTGACATATATAATTGTGGGAAAACACTTGAGGTGGTCTGCTCCACGCACCCATGCGGATATTGAATCAAATACTGAAGTCTTTCGGTAAAATTGATAGCTGGTATCGTAGAAAATTCAATGGTGGCTTTATTGGTTCCATCGACTCCGAATGTATCGAATGTCATTGACTGAGAACCATTCTGACCAATTTCTGAAGTCATAACCTTGCTTGAAATACTATTCGGATTGATCACATCCAATTCCACTTCATAGGTAGATTTTTCACCATTTCCAATAGCCGAAACCTCCACCTTATGTATTCCTTTTGCATCCAAAACCGATAAGTCAAAATAGACCATCTTTTCATCAGGTTTGTCAAAACTCACATTCCGAACCGCAACACCATCTACTTTCAATCCGTTAGAGGTTTTCACCACCACAGCAACATCGGTTACTTTTTTATCCATCGCAAACACAGAAACCGGAAGAGTCACCTTTTCGGTAGGTGATAATTTTCGAGGTAGTGTTGCCAATACCATCAATGGTTTTTTCACTGGAACTGATTTTTCTGCGCTACCAAAGGCTTCATTTTTCACATCACCAGCAACCACCATGGTACGCACAGCACCTATGTAATTTGGTAAAGTGATTTTATGTTCTTTGGTATTTCCTTTATCCAATTGGAAAGGCCCTAAAAATCGTACAACAGGCTTGAATCGATTTGCTTTTTTATTTTTTCCTTTTTCTGCAGCTGCGTCTCCACCAATGGCAAATACCTGGTCAATACTTCCAGAATAAGCACCCATTACATCATCGAAAATATCCCATGTTTTTACGCCTAATGCTTCTCTAGCGTAAAAAGACTGATATGCATTCGGTGTTTTAAATCGGGTTAAGTCAAGGAGACCTTCCTCTACAATTGCCAAGGTGTAGGTCATTGGCTTGTTGTTCTTTTCAGATACTTTTACCGTAAAATCTTTTTCGGGCTGTAACTCATCTGGCATTGTAATTTGAGGTTCTAACTTGGTTTCTTTGTCTTCCACCATAATTGGTATTGTACCATACAATCGCAAAGGCAAATCATTCTCAGATACTTGATGTGGTTGTAATAACGAAATGGTTGCGTAAACATTCGGAGTCATCGCTTTGGTAATGGGAAGCGAGGCTGTTGTTATTCCTTTTTCGGTGGTTACCCAAATTGATTCTAACACATCAGTCCCATTTTCAATACTTACGAGAGCTCTTCCTTTTGATCCTGATGGGAAGGTAATTTTGGCTGTTTCACCAACATTGTATTTTTCTTTATCGGCAGAGAATACCAGCATCTTTGCAGCATCCTTATTTGCTGAATTTTCATTCTGCCACCAGTTTTTATAGAAATAGGCTGTATTTCCGGTAGCATGACCTCCTTTGGTATCAACCACACGGATTAAAAATCGGCCGCGATCTTCGTCTGGAATCATCAAATCGAATTTTGCTAATCCTTTGGCATCAGTAGAAAGGTCAAATGATTGATAGGGTTTTTGATAGCTGCTGGATGTATATTTTGATAAGTTATCATTACCAGAACTCCACCACCATCTCCAATGAATTTTATACACTTCAACTTTTAAATCACTGCGCTTCTGAGGGTTTCCTTTTTCATCAACAGTTACTACAGAAAACGTCTGATTCTCATCCGTAAAATAAGATCCATAACGATTTCCTTTTGGGGCTTGTAACCCAACAAAAACATCATAAGGTGCATATTTTTTCGAAAAGGCATCAATAGAGAAATCACCCCCGTTCTCAAATGCTCGAACTAGAAAATTGATATTCAGCATCCCAGGCGCATTCTTTCCAACGGATAGTTTTTTGCTAATGCTGGCTTTACCATTTTGATCTAACTTCCCTTCAAAAATGTTTAGTTCCTGAGAGGAAAATTTTCGAGAAGGATCTGAAAAGGTATAATTTTTAAAGTTTTTAAAGGTATGGCTCGTTGCATTCACCTTCGCCTTGATTTCAGCTTTTAACCCTTTGGCTGGAGTTCCATGCAACCAAGAAACCTCCAAATCTCCATTAATTGGTTTTTTGTTAGACAAAATTTCCTCATCGAAAGCTACTTTCATTTTTAAACGATTTGGCTTTACGGTTTCAACCTTCAATGTCTTGTAGAATTTCGCTCCACCTACGGATACTTTCGCTGAATAATTTCCAGTTCTGGCATTGTCATCTGTTTGAACCGTAAAGCGATAAAAACGGTTTACATGTTCTGATGAAACTTTTCGATATACCAATTTTCCTCTCGGATCGGTAACTTCTAATTTCACAGGATGTTCTGCTGGCAATTCATTATCTGCATCATTCAATAAAAAAGTCAAATGAATATCGTCTCCAGGTCTCCAAACTCCTCGTTCACCATAGATATATCCTTTCAATCCTTTTTGCAATCGGTTACCAGAAACGTCGAATTTACTCAACGACAATGCATTTCCGTCCATCAATCGCATATAGGTTTTATTCACTCCTTTTGTAACAATAGCAAAGGCCGCATTCTTCGGACTTTCAATTTTTAATAAGCCATTAGCATCCGTTTTTGCACCTATTATGCGTTGTTGCTGATAATTATAAATCTGCACGTCTGCTCCAGATATTGGATCTGTCGTTATAAGATCTGTAACAGCGAATACATAATTGTTGTTTGCGCCTTTCTTGGCAATTACTCCAACATTGGACGCCAAAATATTCTGAGCCACTTCTCGATTTGAATTGTAATACGCATCGTGACACGGATTGTTTCGTTCGCGCCAATTGTAGCTGTAATTTTTATAGGAATACAATTTATTATCCCAGTAGCGCTCTTCCTTTTCATCTTCTTGCATTTCTGTGAAGGCATCATCAAAAACATCAGTAGAAGTAGCATCTGCACACGTATATACGGTCTGATTTCGATCAAAACTTAACTCCACACGATAAATGGAACCCGGATCAATATCTATCATTTCAGATAAATCGATACTGTAGGCTTTCCAATTTTCCCTGTAATTGGATGGATCGGTGATTAATGTTATCTTTTCTTTGGCAACCGTTCTTCCCACTTGTTTGATTGCGTTAGCGTAATTACTATTCAAATTATTCTCCTGAAGGAATTGCAGCACATTATCTTCAAATATTTTGATAATTCGCACATTCACTTCCTTCACATTGATAGCCTCAAAATTATATTTGAGTCCAGAGGAATTCGGCAAAATAGTTCCTGTAGCTAACGCTCGGATTTCGGGTTTCTGCTGCTCAAAAATCAGCGTTTCCTCAACGTTCTTCTTAAGTTTATACTCTTCAGTATTTCGAATACCCTGAAAGATTCGAAGCATTTTTTTCCCAGAAAAAGTAACCCCAGAAAAAACTTTCAATTCATTTCCGTTGGTTACAAAATTCAAATCAGTAATCCCTTCAAGCGTTACTAATCCGTCAAAATTTTGTTGTAGTTTTAAGGCATCAGAGAAGTTAATCGAGATGTATTTTGAAGCTCCATTTACCACTCGAGCATCGACAACTGTGAAATTGTTCTTACCAGGAATTCTAATTTCATTTTCTCCTTTGTAATCGGATTCAATTGCGGCTCCATCCCAAGAAAAACTGACTTTTGAATCATCTTCCATTCGTCGGATGCTGTCAATTTTAAAATCGAAATACTTACTGGTTGCATTGGATTCATCAAAAACAATCCTTCTTGATTGGTCTCCCTGAGATGCACTGATTAATTTCTTTGCATCTTCTAGACTGATCATGTCCGCAGATTTTAATACCCCTTCAACATATTGCCATTCACTCGAATAGGATTGCAATACATTAGCTTGAATACTAAAGTTTGGTTTTATAGTTTTGAACTGAAAGGTATAGCTGTAAAGACCTTTCGGAATCGCTACGTATAAATCACGAAGCTTAACGGTTACCGTATACTCCGTATCCGATTTTAAATTTTCTTTTGGGATAAACTGAAAAGAATGCTTATTCAACATTTTTAAGTCACCGTCTACACTCGGACTAATTTCAAAAGTCTTCGGATTGATGGCATACCCATCTTTAATGGCATCAATTTCTTTTCCAAGGTTAATTGTAATTTTTTCTGTCACCGAGACCACCCCAGATGTCGTGTAATTCACATATTCTTTAAAAGCATAAAGATTATCTGTGGGTTCTTTTTGTTTCTGGCATCCAATCAACAAGATGATGGAGGCCATCAATAGGAATAGGTTTTTCATTTTCATAGCAGTAAATTTTAAGATGGTTTTTTCATAAGGTACAAGTTAGAAAAAATCATCTTTCAATCAAATAACATAAAAAAAATTGTGAGTAAAAAAGGTATAAAAAAATCCTTCGTGGCTTACGAAGGATTATCTGAGGTGCCGAGCGGATTCGAACCGCTGTAGATGGTGTTGCAGACCACTGCCTAGCCACTCGGCCACGGCACCTTAAAAGGAGTGCAAATTTAAAGATTTTATTGATGTAAACAATAGTTTATCGTTCTTTTGTCAAGACAATAACTACGGCTTCTACATTACCTCCAATGGGCGGGTTGATTTTGGCAACAGCAACTTCTGCTTTATCAATCATTGGGATTTCCATAAAAAAACGATCCAGGATACGCTGACATACTTCTTCTAATAATTTAGATCGAATTGCCATTTCTTCTTTAACGATTTTATTGAGGTGCACATAGTCTACCGTATCATTCAAATCATCCGTCTTAGCCGACTTATCTAAATCGGCTTCCACCTGAACATCTACTCGATATTCAGATCCAATTTTTGCCTCTTCATCCAAGCATCCGTGAAAGGCATATAGCTTAATATTATTTACTCTAATTATTCCCATTACTCGTTTCTGTAGTGACCTCCTCCCACATCTTATCTGAATTCAAACGGAATGACCCGATATAATCAAAATTACATTGCTCTGGAGCAATGATTGACAAAAAGGGTTCTTCGTTTTTATCTCTGTATAAGAAGTAAGTTTCCCCTAATATCGGTTCAAAATTGTATTTCGCATGGTATAATACATCGTTGTTTTTGAATTTTTGAATCAAGGCATTGTACTGCGCTTTGATCTCTTCGAATTCTGACGCCAACTTTTTATTCACTCTCTGAATTCCATCATTCTTCCAAGTAGCTGTATTTAACGGCTTTATAACAGGAGAACTCGCCGAAGTCCCATACGGCTTCAAAGACGCATCATAAGAATTGGTCTCCTCATTAAATACAACTAAATCTGGCTTTTTATCTTCTTTCATACGAGTTGCAAAAATACGACAAAAAGAACAAGTATTTTCTGTAATTTTGCGACCTAATTATAAGAGTCACAATGTCTGAAGAAAAAAAATCACTGAATTTCATTGAACAAATCGTTGAAGAGGATTTAGCAAATGGAATGCCGAAAGCGCAATTGAAATTTAGATTTCCTCCAGAACCTAACGGATACCTTCATATTGGACATACCAAAGCCATTGGAATTAGTTTTGGCCTTGGATTAAAGTACAATGCTCCTGTAAATCTTCGTTTTGATGATACAAATCCAGAAAAGGAAGAGCAAGAATTTGTCGATGCCATCAAAAGAGATATCCAATGGTTAGGTTACCAATGGGCAGAGGAGTGTTATTCTTCAGATTATTTTCAGCAATTATACGACTGGGCCATTCGTATGATTCAAGAAGGAAAAGCGTATGTGGATAGTCAAACATCCGAAGATATGCGAGTTCAAAAAGGAACACCTACCGAACCAGGCACCAATAGCCCTTATCGTGATCGTTCTGTTGAAGAGAATCTAGAACTCTTCATCGGAATGAAAGAAGGAAAATTTAAAGAAGGTGACCACGTGTTGCGTGCTAAGATCGACATGACTAGCCCGAATATGCTGATGCGCGACCCCATTATGTATCGAATTATGTACAAACATCATCATAGAACCGGTGATGAATGGTGTATTTACCCGATGTATGACTGGACTCATGGGGAAAGTGACTATATCGAGCAAATTTCGCATTCGTTGTGTTCTTTAGAGTTTAAGCCACACCGCGAATTATACAATTGGTTCCGTGATCATGTTTTTGATTACAGCAAATCTGAATATCCCTTGATTCCAAAACAGAGAGAATTCTCGCGTTTGAACTTGAGTTATACCATTATGAGCAAGCGAAAGCTGATGCGGTTAATAGAGGACGGTGTTGTGGCTGGATGGGACGACCCTAGAATGCCAACGATTTCCGGATTACGAAGAAGAGGATATACTCCAGCCTCCATTCGTGGTTTTGTAGAAACCGTCGGAGTTTCAAAGCGTGAAAATGTCATTGATGTTGCCTTACTTGAATTTAAAATTCGTGAGGATTTGAATAAAACGGCAAACCGTGTGATGGCAGTTCTTGACCCTGTGAAAGTAGTCATTACCAATTATCCAGAAGGACAAGAAGAAATACTTCAGGCAGAGAACAATCAGGAGGATGAAAGTGCCGGATTCAGAGAAGTCCCTTTTTCAAGAGAATTGTACATCGAAAAAGAGGACTTTAGAGAAGAAGCCAATAAGAAATTCTTCCGTTTAAAGTTAGGCAAGGAAGTTCGTCTTAAAAATGCCTATATCATCAAAGCAGAAAGCTGCACCAAAGATGAAAACGGAAATATCACAGAGATTCAATGTACTTATGATCCATTAAGCAGATCGGGAAGTGGAACTCCAGAAAGTATGCGTCGTGTAAAGGGAACTTTGCATTGGGTATCGATTAAACATGCCGTAGAAGCCGAAGTTCGTATTTACGATCGTCTGTTTTTAGATGAAGCGCCAGATAGTCATAAAGATAAGGACTTTATGGAATTCTTGAATTCGAATTCGTTAGAGACGATCAATGCTTATGTGGAACCAAGTTTGCAATCGGCTACTATTGGAGATCGTTTTCAGTTTCAGCGAAAAGGATATTTCAATATTGATGATGATTCAACACCAGAGAAATTGGTATTCAACAAAACAGTAGGCTTGCGCGACTCCTGGGGAGGTGGAAAAAAGTAATTACCTAACGAATCTGTAGGTCAATTTAATCAGGAAGGTATCGTTCGCCGGAGCATTGAAAACTTGATCGGTAATACTATCGATTAGGCCATCTCCTGCATTGGCATTTCCGACAGATCCTCTTGCCCAAACCAAAAATAATTCAGACCCTGGAATGTATTCCCAACGCGCTACTAAATTTGTTTGTAACTGAACAAAATTGAAGTCAGGGTTTCCGAACGAATAATCTACATTTCCGTCAATGTCTTCATCAATAAGATACTCACCGTTTTGCAATGAAATTTGATTTGGACTGTAGAAATTTACACGATCAGAAAATCGTCGTGCAGCGGCAATATTAACGTATTTAAAATCAGAAAATCGCCCCCTGGATATAAATGGCTGACCATAAAACTGGATCGACATATTAGGATTGATACTATAGGTAAATCGCAAGGTAGTCGACAGTTCATCATTTTTCATGGTTCCCAAAACATATCGATTGTCAGAACTAAAAGTACGCGTTCTTACATACTGCGACCTATCTTTTGTTTTCTCTAATTCCATGTTTAGAGACACATTGAACGCATCAAAAGGCTGGTAATTGAATCCGATATTGAATCGATTTCTAGCGAAGACATCTTCATCAGAATGGGCATTAGTGTAGCGCGTATTATAGCTAAATTTCTTCCCGTTATCCGAATTAAAAGAAACGAATATATAACGACTATTTGCCGATCTCCATCTTGGACCTCCACGAAGAAAAAAGTTATTGAATCGACTAAAATTAGCCCCGATACCAACTCGAGTCCTTTCATTATTAATCCAGTTTACATTGCTAGCCAACTCAAATCGAAGACGGTTCAAATTCCCACCAAAATCATATTCTGATGACTCCTCAAAATTAACAGACATATTTCGAAACGTCTCATTCGGCACGAGCCACAAATAATCAACATTCACAAATTGTAATACTTGATCCGTATTCCTTAAAAATCCTACATCGTTCAATTCCAATTCTGGGGATCTCCAGATAACACCGGTATTGTAACGCAACTTTTGCCCCCCTGCTCTACCAAATTCAAAACGACCTCCAGTACCCGTTAAAGAAGTTCGATTGGGATCTACCTCAACATGACTGGCTCCTGGTCTTTGGAATAATCTGGTGATTGATCTCTGAGTTTTCTCGATGGCTTCTTTGCTACCCATCACATGAGAAAAAATCATATTTCCTTCAATGTAATATTCACGATTTTTCCAGTTATGCTGATAATCAATTCCGGAAGAATATGCCGCTTTATGCAAAGCATTAAAATTGCCATGTAAGAATCGATTGGTTGCTGTAAAAATTCCGCCTATAAATGAATTTCGCTCATTGAAATCTTGCTGAACACGAGCGACAAAGAAGTTGCTCATCGGTTCGACAATCTCTCTTCGTTCTTCGCCATTCACCTGCCGAACTGTTGCGTATTCATTTGCAGTCAAACTCTCTAAAACACCTACGGATAGACCATTACGCGTTTTCCCAGAAAATTTAGCCGCACTTAATATTGTGGTGTTTTGTGGTACGTTCGCATACTCACCGGGGTTCAAACTTGGGGAATTATGTGGATTTCTTCCAATTCGTCGACTGTAAAATAAATTGTCTCGACCGTTCCCAATTCTGAAATCAAAAATATTACTGTTTTCGACGAAAAATGGTCGTTGTTCACGAAAGAAAATTTGAAATCCGTCAAGGGCAATCGCACCAGGATCGGCCTCTACCTGACCAAAATCAGGATTGACAGTTAAATCAAGCGTAAGGTCATTTGTAATGCCAATTTTGGCATCCAAACCAGCATTAGCTGTGAAATCACTTCCGTCTCGAAAAGGATTTCCAGTTTCTGCTGGATACTTATCGTATTGTGTCACCGTAAACGGTTGTACTTCAAATTGCTTTTGCGGATTCAAGTCAATCAATCCATGCAATTCACCAGCTTCACTGATAAATCCGGCCTGATTGTTTGGAATTCGTTGCCATAATGAACGCTCCTGTTTTCTGAAAAGCGTTCTATTCACATTTAATCCCCAGATTTGCTCTTTCGCTTTTCCGAATCGCAATTGGGTAAACGGAATCTTCATTTCCGCTGTCCATCCCTCATCGTCAACCTTGGCATCCGTATACCAAACCGGATTCCAACTATCGTCCCAGTTCTGTCCGTTTTGAGAGGTCAACTCTTCACCTTTCACTCCGGCTGCGGTTGTGGTAAAAACAAAAGCCGTTCGTTTATCGTGATAACTATCAATAATGATATTCACACGATCACCTGCAAATCCATCTCGACGGCTCAATCGACTTTCAATCTTATCGGGCTCAGCATCATAGGCACGAATGGCCACATACAAGAATTTCTTGTCGTACATGATTTTGAATTTCGTTTGATACGTCGGTGGCGTGCCTTCATCTGGATCTTTTTCCGTAAAATCCGAAGACCACTCTACAACATCCCACGCATCATCGGTAATATCACCATCAATCACAGGGACTTTTTTGAGTTTTTTTGTGGTATAGATTCGCTTAGAAAGCGACCTTACCGACCTGGTTTGGCCTGAAATTGACAAGGAAAATAAGAGTGAAAAAATAAATAGAAAAAACGTTGTTCGCATCAGCGTAAGTTCTGTTTTATGGTCTGTTTTAATCGGAGCAAAATTAGACTTCTTTTATCTTAACAATATGTTAATTGTAATTCGTGCAAATTCATCAGAAATATAAAGGATTAGCAGTTTGTCAATCAAATATTTAGTTGTAACTTTGCACGCCTTTTTAAAGGAAAATTTTAATTATTAACAGAACAAAAACTAAATGTAAATGGACACATTAAGTTACAAAACAGTATCGGCCAACAAAGCGACTGCTAACAAAGAGTGGGTTTTGGTTGATGCGGACGGGCAAACATTGGGTCGTCTTGCTTCTAAAGTTGCAAAACTTATTAGAGGTAAATACAAGCCAAACTTTACTCCTCACGTAGATTGTGGAGATAACGTGGTTGTAATCAATGCGGAGAAAATTAACCTAACAGGTAAAAAGTGGACTGACAAAACCTATATCAGACACACTGGCTATCCTGGAGGACAGCGATCGTTAACTGCTTCTGAGATGTATGAAAAAGATCCTACTAGATTAGTAGAGAAAGCAGTAAAAGGTATGTTACCTAAAAACAAATTAGGTAGTGCTTTATTTAGAAACTTGTATGTATATGCCGGAACTGAGCACAAACAACAAGGACAATCACCAAGAGCTATTAACCTTAACGATTACAGATAATGGAAAGAGTACATAAAATCGGTAGAAGAAAAACAGCTGTTGCTCGTGTATATGTTTCAGAAGGAAAGGGAAACATTACTATCAATAACAGAGAGCTTAAGAACTACTTTACTACAGCTACGTTACAATATAAAGTACAACAACCATTAATGTTAACTGAGAACTTAACGTCTTATGACATCAAGGTTAATGTATTTGGTGGTGGTGTAACTGGTCAGGCAGAAGCAATTCGTTTGGCAATTACAAGAGCTTTAGTAGCGATTAACGAAGAGCATAAAGCCGTATTGAAACCAGAAGGATTATTAACTCGTGATCCTAGAATGGTTGAACGTAAGAAATTCGGTCAGAAGAAAGCTCGTAAGAAATTCCAGTTCTCTAAACGTTAATCTTTGGTATAAACCAAGATTACTTTTTAGTGAGCTGTTATCACAATTTAATAACAGTTTAGTATCTAAATGTATAAGATCGAAAAGCTACTTATGCATTGATTAATTAAGAAAGTAAACAACATGGAAAACGTAAACATTCAAGAATTATTAGACAGTGGCGTACACTTTGGTCACTTAACTAGAAAATGGGATCCCAACATGGCGCCTTACATCTACACAGAGCGTAACGGCGTACATATCATTGATTTGTACAAGACTGCTGCTAAAATAGAAGAGGCTTCTAAAGCACTTCACAAAATTGCAAGCTCTGGTAGAAAGATTTTATTCGTGGCTACGAAAAAGCAAGCAAAAGATATCGTTGCAGAAAAAGCAAAATCAGTAAACATGCCTTACATCACAGAAAGATGGCCAGGTGGTATGTTAACCAACTTCGTAACCATCAGAAAAGCTGTAAAGAAAATGGCTGCTATCGATCGTATGAAGACTGATGGTTCTTTCGACGCTTTATCAAAAAGAGAAAAATTACAAATCAACCGTCAAAGAGAAAAGTTAGAAAAGAACTTAGGTTCAATTGCTGACATGACTCGTTTGCCAGGTGCATTGTTTGTGATTGATATCAAAAAAGAACACATTGCAATTGCGGAAGCTCAAAAATTGAACATTCCAATCTTCGCAATGGTTGATACCAACTCAGATCCAAGACAAGTAGATTTCGTAATTCCTTCTAATGATGATGCTTCTAAGTCTATCGACAAGATTTTATCGTATGTAACAGGTGCTGTTGCAGAAGGTTTATCTGAAAGAAAGGCAGAAAAAGAGAAAGCTAAAGAAGTAAAGGAAGAAGCTGAAGCTGTAAAAGAAGAAAATTAATTCAATAAATAAATCTAGAAATGGTTAAAATAAGTGCTGCTGACGTAAAGAAGCTAAGAGACACAACCGGTGCAGGAATGATGGATTGTAAGAAGGCATTGGTTGAGGCCGAAGGTGACTTTGACAAAGCAATAGATATTTTACGTAAGAAAGGACAGAAGATTGCTGCAAAAAGAGCAGATAGAGAATCTACAGAAGGTGTTGCAGTAACTCGTATTAGCGATGATAACACGTCTGGTGTTGCTATCGTATTAGCTTGTGAAACTGACTTCGTTGGTAAAAACGAAAAATTCGTTGCATTAGCTGGTGAATTTGCAGATATCGCTTTGAACTACGATTCTAAAGAAGCCTTTTTAGAAGCTGATTTCGGTGGTATTACTGTTGCTGAGAAATTGGTTGAGCAAACTGGTGTCATCGGTGAGCGTTTAGATATTGCTTCTTTCGAAAAATTAGAAGCTGCATATGTAGGAGGTTATACGCATATTGGTAAAATTGCTGCTTTAGTAGGTCTTTCTGCTAATGTCGACAATGCTGATGTATTAGTAAAAGACATCGCAATGCAGGTAGCTTCTATGGGAGCAACTACGTTATCTTACAAAGATTTTGATCCAGCATTCGTAGCATCTGAAACAGAAGCAAGAATTGCTGCTATCGAAAAAGATAACGAAGAGTTAGCTCGTTTGGGTAAAACCTTAAAGAATGTACCAAAGTACATCTCTATGGCGCAATTAACAGATGAAGTATTAGCAGAAGCTGAAGCAGATGCGAAAGCTCAATTAGCTGCAGAAGGTAAGCCAGAAAAAATTTGGGATAGAATCTTACCTGGAAAAATGCAACGTTTCATCTTAGACAATACAACTTTGGATAAAGAGCAATGTTTATTAGATCAGACTTTTATTAAGGATGAGAAGAAAAGTGTTGCTGAATACGTTAAAACTTATGGTGACGTTGAAATCACTGGTTTCAAACGTATCACTTTAGGCTAAGTTTAGATAAACCTACACTTATAAAAACCTCTCGAGTAATCGGGAGGTTTTTTGCTTTATGTGTAAGTTTTTGAAATTGATTAAATTGTCGGCTCAAATCGATTAATATGAAAAATCTTTTTACACTTCTTTTTGTCCTTTCAACACTGTTTTCCTTTGGACAAATTACCTTACCACAAACGGAGAATTTTTATGTCACTGGCAAAAATTTAAACTATAAAAACTGGACAACCTACGGCTATAACTTCAAACATTATATTCTAGGTGACCTGCTTTATTTTTTCCAAAGACAAAATGAACCT
>JALQZD010000003.1 GCA_023258495.1 Polaribacter sp. | reverse complement strand
TGCAATCAAAACCATTGAAGAGATTATGGTCAATGATCCCAGTCTTGCAGAAGATATTGAACTTTTGACAAGAATATTGCAAACTTCCTAAATGGATTTCCGAGTTAGCCGAGAGGCCTTTTTAAGGGTTCTCACCCATGTCAGTTCTATAGTCGATAGTCGCTCTACAATACCTATTCTCTCGAACATTTACTTAAAATGTGAAAACAATCAGATTGAAATCCGCTCTACTGATATGGATATTTCTATTCGCGAGTTTGTCTCTTGTGACTCCACAAAAAATGGTGAGGCAACTGTTAACTCCCGAATTTTGACTGACATTATTCGCAAAACAAAAAAAAATTCTATTGTAAAACTTAAATTAGAAGGCAATCGTCTAATTATCAATTCGGATAATTCAGTTTTTGAATTAAATGCCCTATCTGCAGATGAGTTTCCAAAATTTGTCCCTTTAGATCCCACCAACTCTTTTGACTTAACTATTCCTCAAATGAAAAGATTATTTAATAAAACAAAGTTTGCTATTTCTGCTGAAGAGACAAGATACTACCTTAACGGTATTTATTTTCATACAGTCTCCAATGGCTCCAAAACAGCGCTTCGCTGTGTGGCTACCGATGGACATCGATTAGCTAAAACTGAATTAGATTTATCAAACAATGTAAATATCTCGGGTATCATTTTACCGAGAAAATTCATTCTCCAGTTAGACCGCATCTTAGGAGATTTTGAGGGAAAAGTGAAAATGATTTGCACGGATACTCAAGTAAGTCTCGAAGCTGATAATTTTATTATTATTAGCAAGTTAATTGATGGAACATTTCCTGATTATGAAAAAGTCATTCCCGTTTCGAATGATAAACTCCTTCAAGTGGAAGCAGAGCCTTTTTTTAATGCCATTGACCGTGTATCGACAGTCAATCAAGACAAAACACCGACTGTTAAATTGCAGTTTGAAAACAATAGTATTAAAATTATGGCTACTAGCACGGACAGCAATAAAGGCGACGAAGAAGTGGCGGCCAGTTATGCGGCGGAAGCTTTAGAAATTCTTTTTAATTCCAAATACATTCTAGACTTACAAGATGTCATAGAAGGAGAAACCATGATTTTAGAATTATTAAATCAATCATCTCCTGTAATCGTGAAAGATCCCAAAGATGCCACGAGTTTATACATTTTGATGCCTATGAGAATATAGTGTCCCCACCTCTCAAGGGTATTCACGTTACTAACTTTCGAAACTTCTCTCAACGCCAAGAAACTTTCACCAGCAGTCACACGCTTTTCAAAGGAAGAAACGCTGTTGGAAAGACAAATTTATTAGAGGCGATTAGTTTTCTTTGCCCTGGTACTGGTTTTCGAAAAGATACTATTTCCAATTTTAGCAATCAAGATAACCAAGCGAGTGATGTTGTCATAAATTATCATTATGACTATGAGGATTTAACTAATCATTTAAAAATAGAATTAAAATTTCATGAAGAGCGATGGACAAAACAATACTTTCTCAATGATAAAAAAATTCAACAACAACAATTGCTAAAAATCTTTCAACTGTTTTGGTTCACCGAAATGGATAAAGTTTTTTTTATTAAGGATACCCAATATCAGCGCAATACGATTAATCGGATTGCTTGTTATTTTGAGCCTT
>JALQZD010000307.1 GCA_023258495.1 Polaribacter sp. | reverse complement strand
TATGGTTTCTCTTAAGATATTTAATGCAGTAGCTGGCTTTCCGTAGGCATTGTTTCCCAGTTGCCAAACGCTTTCTGAGTTGCTCATGATTGGGCTCATCCTTTCGGTGTTGCCAGCCATGTAATTGACAATATTTTCAGCTGGGCCCCTTCTTGAGGGGTAGTTGCGCTCCCATTGTTGTTCAGCCAAGTATTGAAGAAAAGAATTGAGCCCTTCGTCCATCCAGGTCCATTGTCTTTCGTCAGAATTTACAATCATAGGGAAGAAGTTGTGACCAACTTCATGAACAGTAACTTTTACCATTCGATACTTCATACGATCTGAATAACCACCATCTGGTAAATCAGGCCTTCCAGGATTGAAACAAATTTGAGGGTATTCCATACCCATTTGTCCATCCACAGAGATCGCTTTGTGATATGGATAGTCGAATGTATATCTAGAATAGGTCTTTAATGTTTGCGCAGTGGCACGTGTAGAATGATCACCATATAAAGGATTCGCTTCTTTTGAATATAGCGAATGCGCCATTACAGTTTTTCCATTGATGTCTACAGCCATAGCATCCCAAATGAATTTTCTAGACGTAGCAAAGGCGTAGTCTCTTACATTTTCTGCGTAAAACTTCCAGGTTTTCGTTCCTTTAGCTCTTGATTTTTCGATCTTCTCTGCCTCATTCTGAGTTCTGATGATTACAGGATTATCAAAAGTAGTTTGCGCTTGTTTCCATCGCTTTAATTCTTTTTTTGATAATACCTCTGTTTCGTTCAATAATTTACCTGTAGCACCAAGCATATGATCTTCTGGAACAGTAATGTTTACCGTAAAATCTCCAAATTCTAAAGCGAATTCAGAACGGCCCCAGAATTGATCATTTTGCCATCCTTCCACATTATCATACACACACATTCTAGGATAGAACTGAGCAATCACATAGTTATTATTTCCGTCTTTTGGAAAATGCTCATATCCAGATCGACCTCCCTGAGTTCTGTGGTTATTGATGTTATACCACCAAGAGATATTAAATGCAAAGGTAGCTCCAGAAGCCAATGGCTCAGTAAGATTGATGCGCATCATAGTCTGATTGATAGTATGCGATAAAGCACTTCCATCTGTATTGGTTACGCTCATAATTTTAAAACCTCCATCGAATTCTTCCTCTGGAAAGCTTCTGTCATATCGTCTTTTGTTTAGTCTCTTCGGAATTTTATTCGGTTGAATATCAGGAGTTTTTGAGTCTTTTGCTCTCATGTTCTGATCTAACTGAACCCATAAGTATTCTAATGCATCCGAAGAATTATTGTGATAGGTAATCGTTTCTGATCCCGAAATTCTTCGATTATCATCATCTAAAACGATATCCATTTTGTAATCCACTTTTTGCTGTGTATAGTCCTTACCCGGCTTACCAGATGCTGTTCTTTGTGAATTTGGAGTGGGTAACTCCTGTTTTAGCTGCCGAAATTTATTGATGTTTACGTGTCCCTGTTTCGCTTTTTGGGCTAACAATCCACTTGAAGTAAACACCAATACCAATAGTACATTGTAAATCTTTTGTTTCATAAGTAGTCTAATTGAAGTTTAATACGCTATTCGCGTTTTCTTTAGTTAGTAATACACTTTTGTTCTTTGCGCCAACTTTAGACTTGATTAAGTTTTGCTGAGTAGGAAAGTGAAAAGTGAGTATGTTATTCGCAACCTCGATAGTAGTAATCGAAGCAATATTTTCAATTTCAAGATAGAAGAACACCAAATCGCCATCGTATTCTTTTCCCAAATAATTGTAAACCTTAGATTCACCATTTATTTTGAATTGCAGTTTGTCTTTCAGGTATTTCTCAAAATAGACATTATTGTCTTTCAATTCTTTTTTTGTGGTGAGCTGTAAATCAATATTGTAATCTTTATTCAATGCTAATTCAATATCGTCCATAAAAACATTGATAATAATTTGAACTGATTTCTGTTCTTCTTTGAATTTGATTTGCGTAAGACTTAGGTAATATTTATGGACATTAAAGGATAAAAGTCCGACAGATACAAATAGTAAAAAGAAGAATTTAGATTTCATTTCTTTTTGTAAAATAAAAGCGAATTTACTCTTTTTTTATCAGTTCTAAATATGAGTTACTCTGGGAACGGAGGATCTTAATTACTTCTAGAAAATTCTTTCTTAGATATAGGTTTTCTATACCGAGAGGATTACAATACTCCAAGAAATGGAAATAATTATTTACTGGTATTTGCAGTTCTTCAAAGAAAAATTCTTCACCTAAATCAACTAGGATTTTGTAGGGAAATGATTTTTTGTATTCCAAATCTCTTCGTAGTCTCCACAAACGCTCAGAATACTTAAAAGGAATGTAAATTGAAGCCCCCGCTGTAAAAAATTCCATAATCGGATCAGTTTTCACTAGTTGTGGACGCACTCGCTCATCAATATAATCGTTCTTTACTTCTGCGTTCATATCAATATCAGAAAAATCCATAAGGCTTCGCAAGATGGAATCTCTTTTGTCTTTCTGAACCTTATTTAGGTCAATATATAATGAGCCAATGAGCTCGGTTCTTCTCAATTCAAATTCCTCTAGGCTATACACTTTTGTGAGCATAGAAACCGCAAAAGTACCTTCCTTGTAGATGTAGTCTGATACGATAATTCTTCGCATTAAATGTTGAATTGAAGAAATTTGTATGGTATCTCCTCGACTAGCTAAAATTCTAAAATAGCCGTCTTTATTAGAGATGGTCCCTAATTTATTGTTGAGATTAACAATATTTGCATTTTCAATTCCACCAATAGAATCCTTTACACTGCCATAAATTAACTTTTTGTTTTGCTGCCCTAGACTCGAAATAGAAGAGCTTAGGCAGATGATTATGGAAATGTATAGCAATTTTTTATTCATAACTTTTAATCAAGGTTCCAAAGTTTATTGACTTCAAGTTAAGAAAACTTATTATTTTAAATTCATATTTTGACAATAATAACTTACAGTAGCGTTTTCAACAACAAAAAATTAAAGTAGATTCCAGTACTCATAATCAATTTCAGTCTGCTGGGCACAATATCTTTCGTTGCACTTCTAATAAATAGCAAATACGTTGTAAACTTTTGTTCATGTTGATATTCTTTTATACTGGAAACTAGTATTTTTGACCTATGAAAAAAATGATCATAGCAAGTACGTCAACCGTGTATGGAAGCGGTCCTTTGGAGTATTTGTTGCCAAGACTAGAAACCTTTTTTTCGGGTATTGAAACCATAGTTTTTATTCCATATGCGAGACCTAGCGGAATTACTTATGATGCTTACACAAACAAAGTTTCAAATGCTTTCGCTACGATTGATATTGAGGTAAAAGGCATTCATGCATTTGATAATCCTAGAACCGCTATTCAAAATGCAGAGGCGATTTTTACCGGAGGTGGGAATACGTTTGAATTGGTAAATCAGTTATACAAAAACGGATTAATTGAGATATTGCAAGAGGCGTTGTTCAAAGGGACTCCGTACTTAGGTACAAGTGCAGGAAGTAATATCTGTGGTGTTAATATGATGAATACCAATGACATGCCTATTGTTTATCCGCCGAGCTATGAAACCTTAGGAATGATTCCATTCAATATCAATGCACATTACCTAGATCCTGCGGAGGGGTCAACACATATGGGAGAAACGCGCGAAACGCGAATCAAAGAATTTCATGTGTACAACGAAACTTCAGTTTTAGGATTGCGTGAAGGCAGCTGGCTAGAGGTTTACGGAGATTCTATTCGATTAGAGGGGCCCCACACAGCTCGTTGGTTTCAAAAAAATAAGACTGCGATTGAATTAGAAAGCGGTTCTGAAATTCCGGTCTAGTATCCGATATAATCCACAATTTCTAATCCGTAACCAATCATTCCAACTCGTTTGGTTTGTTGACTATTCGTCATCAATTTGATCTTGCTGATGTCGATATCGTGAAGAATTTGCGCTCCGATTCCAAAGTCCTTGTTATCCATCGTTATTGCTGGGGCTTTAACAACACCATTCGCTTGATTTTCTTTTAGAGCTTTCAATCGACCCAATAGGTTTTTAGATTGATTGTGCTGATTGATAAAAAGAATAGCGCCACGTCCTTCTTCATTTACCTTTTGAAACATCATGTCAAGCTTCTTATCAGCATTTGTGGTAAGTGTACCTAGGATATCATTGTTTACTGATGTCGAATTCACTCGGGTTAAAACTTCTTCATTGGTAGACCATGTTCCCTTGGTTAATGCCAAATGAACTTGATTGTTTGTCGTTTGTTCATAGGCGCGTAATCTAAATTTTCCAAAGCGGGTTTCGATATCAAAATCTTCTTTTTTCTTAATTAAAGAATCGTGTTCCATTCGATAGGCAACCAAAGCTTCAATGGAAACAATTTTAATATCAAATTTCTTAGCCACCTCAATTAATTGTGGTAAACGAGCCATCGTTCCGTCTTCGTTCATAATTTCTACAATAACTCCTGCTGGTTTTAATCCGGCCAGTCGTGCAAAATCAATAGCGGCTTCGGTATGACCTGTTCTTCTTAATACACCACCATCCTTAGCTTTTAACGGAAAGATATGTCCTGGTCTTGCCAAATCAAATGGTCTTGTGTCTTCGTCAATCAAGGCTTTTATGGTTAAGGCTCTATCTGAGGCAGAAATTCCGGTCGTAACACCTTTTCCTCGCAAATCAACAGAGACGGTAAAGGCTGTTTCCATTGGATCTGTATTATTATTGACCATCATTCCTAAATCCAGGTCTCTACATCGAGATTCAGTTAGGGGTGTACAAATCAATCCTCTTCCGTTGGTCGCCATGAAATTGATCATTTCTGGGGTAACCATTTCGGCTGCTGCGAGAAAATCACCTTCATTTTCTCTATTTTCATCGTCTACAACGATTATAATCTTTCCATTTCTGATGTCATTAATCGCATCGGCAATGGTATCTAATTGAATATTATTTGCGGTTTGAGACATGTTAATCGCTTTTTTTGATGAAATATTTGTTTATCAAAGATGTTATCGGTTGTACAAAGGCATCAAAATTGAAAATACCTTTATCTTGAGTTGCCCGTCTGGTCAATAACACAGCTACGGGTATCATGAGAATTGCTGAAATCCAGGAGGCAAGTAGAGAGCTAATGGTGCTTTCCTCTGCCAAATTTCTTCCGAACGAATTGGAAAAGAAATATACAACATAGATTCCGATCGCCAAGACCATAGGAAGTCCGAAACCTCCCTTTCGAATAATGGATCCCAGGGATGCTCCGATGAAAAATAGTATGATACATGAAAGTGAAAACGCCACACGATTATAATATTCAATATCGTAGAAATTCAACACTTTTCGTTTCCATTTTAAGGAACCACTGTAATTCTTGAGGTTACTTAAGGCTCTGCTCGACTTTGTGGTAGCCGAATTCAAGATGTTGATTTTCGCTGGTAAATCAAAATTGTTGAGAATATTTATCGAATCTAAAACAGTTCGTTTTACGGAGTCGGGTACTTTATACAAGTCACGTGCCCAAGTGTTCGCAAAAATGTTTTTGGCGCGCATTGCAATCCGCTCGTCGTAATTTTGCTTGAGTTTCGGAATGGTATCACCAATCTCTTTCAGACTAAACATCATCGGACTTCCTTTTCCATTAATGGAATCCAATTTCCCATCATTCATGGTGTCTCCAATATCGATGTTGAATTCATATTCTTTAAACGTTGCACTCGAGGCAGGTAATTTCTTACGTTTCTGCGGAGTTTTTGCAGACTTCACATGTTCTTCGAAATAGTAGCCATTATAAAGTGTCATGGTCATATATCGACTTCCTTCTTCCGATACAATTTTACCTCGCTCAGCAGTAATCACCTTCTGATTTCCATTATTTTTGGTGAGATCATAGATTAAAACATTTTTGAGCATGTTTTCGTCCTCTCCGTATTTCTCGTCAAATTTTATTTGAAATCCGGGTAAATCTTTATTAAAACTACCTGGTACTAAGGCCATTTCTGGTTGTTTCTTTCGGATATTTTGTTGCAGGTTGATTTGTTTAAAGACTGCATATGGAAATACATTATTGAGCACGAAGAAATTTACAATACTCAATAAAATAGCTAATATTCCCAGTGGTCTAACCAATCGCTGAAGTGATATTCCTGCTGATTTTGCTGCAGAAAACTCATAATTCTCCCCCATATTGCCGAGGGTCATGATAGACGATAACAGCACAGCAATAGGAAGGGCATGCGGAATTAAACTGAGGGCGGTATAGTATAAGAATTTTAAGATGAAAATGATACTAATCCCTTTACCTGCAATGGAATCGAAAACTTTCCACAAGTTTTGCATTACCAATACAAAAATGATGATTAGAAAAGTGGCAATAAAAGGCTTAAAAAAAGACTTAAGGATGTATCTATCAATGATTTTCATCGAGCACAAAAATAGCATCTTCGGTAAAAAGATGCTACTAAATTCGTGTTAATTGCAAATGGTCTCAATCGATGATGTATTTTTTCTTCAGGTACTTTTCTCTATCAAAACTGAAGAAGTCATCGCTCAAGTTAAGGTTACTCTTAAAATTCGTGATGGTAAAGGTAGTTTTAGAACCGTTTTCTCCCGTTTGAAGTAACTGAACAATATGTTTTGTTGTTGCATCAATCGCCAATTCAACTTTTACAATTTCAGAATTACTATCAATAGGATAGAGGGTAACAAACTGTAACCGTCTTCCTTTGACAGCTTTGAGTTTACCCATCTCAAAATTGTATCCTTGTTTGTAGAAGGTTAATAATTTTGATGGATAAATAAATCCGTCTTCATCATCCAGATCGCCATCAGTGACTGAAATCTCTTTTTCATCATTATTGATCACGTAAAGCTTTTTACCATCAAAAATAAATTGATTTCCTAAGTAATCTAATCGATATTTTTCTCCTGCCAAATTTACTTCGCCTCGGATTGGTGGTTCATCACCTTCTTTAATTCCTGCCTCTAAATTGATTAAAGACTGACTAAAACCGATATACATATTTTTGTAGGAACTCATTTTAGTGGATACTTCATCCAAAAGGTTTTTTGCTTCTTCAGAATTTTGACCAAAACTGACGGTACTTATGAATAAAAGTGAAAAAATAAAAACTATGGTAGTTTTGAATTTCATGTGTAATTTTATTTAGTTATTTGTTTCATTTTCAAGCAATTGATCTAGCGATACTAAATCTGAAACCAATACTTGTCTTGCCTTACTTCCCTCAAAAGGACCTACGATTCCGGCCGCTTCTAATTGATCAATTAATCGACCAGCTCTGTTGTATCCTAGTTTCAATTTTCGTTGCAATAGCGAAGCCGATCCCTGCTGTGCTGTTACAATCACCTCTGCTGCTTCTCTAAAGAGTTTATCTCGATCTGCAATATCAACATCAATTGTTGTGCCAGCCTCTTCACCTACATATTCTGGCAACATATGGGCATCTGGGTAAGCTCGTTGCGAACCAATAAAGTCTGTAATCTTTTCAACTTCTGGAGTATCTACGAATGCACATTGAAGCCTTGTAAGTGAGTTTCCACCAGAATATAGCATATCTCCTCGTCCTATTAATTGATCTGCTCCAGGTGCATCCAAGATGGTTCTAGAATCAATTTTAGAAGTAACTCTGAACGCAACTCTAGATGGGAAGTTTGCTTTAATAATACCCGTAATCACATTCACCGATGGACGCTGTGTAGCCACGATCAAATGGATACCGATTGCACGGGCCAACTGGGCTAATCTTGCAATTGGAGTCTCCACTTCTTTTCCTGCAGTCATTATCAAATCTGCAAACTCATCAATCACTAAAACGATATATGGTAAGTACTTATGATCATCATTCGGATTTAATTTTCTTCTTTTAAACTTCTGATTGTATTCCTTAATGTTACGTACCATCGCTTTTTTAAGCAAATCATAGCGCGTATCCATTTCAATACACAAGGAGTTTAATGTATGAATTACCTTGGTAGTATCGGTGATAATAGCTTCCTCAGAATCTGGAAGTTTAGCGAGGTAATGACGTTCAATTTTATTAAATAAGGTCAATTCCACCTTTTTCGGGTCAACCAAAACAAATTTTACTTCTGCAGGATGTTTTTTGTACAATAGCGAAGTCAGGATGGCATTTAATCCAACCGATTTCCCTTGTCCTGTTGCACCTGCCATAAGAAGGTGTGGCATTTTGGTTAAATCGACAACAAAGGTTTCATTAGAAATGGTTTTACCCAAAGCAATTGGTAATTCCATTGGAGACTCCTGAAACTTTTTCGAGGCGATTACCGAATGCATCGACACCACTGTTGGTTTTTTATTCGGAACTTCAATACCAATGGTTCCTTTACCCGGAATCGGCGCTATAATTCGAATTCCCAAAGCAGATAGGGATAAAGCGATATCGTCTTCAAGATTTTTGATTTTTGAAATTCGGATTCCAGCTTCGGGAACGATTTCATAAAGTGTAATTGTAGGTCCGACGGTAGCTTTGATTTTATCAATACCGATTTTATAATTCTTGAGGGTATTAACAATTTTATTTTTGTTAAGCTCCAATTCCTCAGGATCAATAGATATGCTTTCGTTGTATTGCTTCAATAAATTAAACGTTGGGAATTTGAAGTTTCCTAATTCAAGCGTAGGGTCAAACTCACCGAAATCTTTTACCAGTTTATCCGATAGGTTTTCGGTAACACTTTTTTCGGCAACACTTTTTTCAATATTTACAGTAACCTCTTTTTCAGCCTTTGTTGGTTTTGGTTCTTCTTTAACCTTTAAGGTTATTTCTTCCACCTTTTTTTCGATTTCCGCTTCTTTTGATGTGGTATCGAGATCAGAAGGTTTTGAAATGGTAGGTTTTAAATTTTCTAACGAAAGTTCAAACTGAGATTTTGGTGAATCATCTACCAACAACTCTTCGACACTAGTATTTTCTGTATCATCAGTTGATTTTTCCTCTAAGGCTGATGCTGAAGAAGCAGCTCTTTTCGCTTTGATGTAATCAATAAGCCGATCAAAGGTAATTTTATAACGTACTGCAAAATAGCTAACACCTAAAAATATCATTGTGATTATAAGACCTACTTTTCCCAGATAAGATTGTAGGAATTGATTCACCTCAAATCCTATAACACCCGATAAAAGCGCATACTTCTCGCTAAGAAATGCCACTGTAACTGATAACCAAATCATGGTCAATAGTCCCCAGTTCCAAGAAACGATAAGCCTTGAGAATTTTTTCTGAATCAGAATATAGGCACCAGTAAGAATTAATTTATAGCAAATGATGAAGGCTGCAATTCCGAACCCTTTATAGATGTAAAAATTGCTCAAATTTGCACCGATTTTACCAAGTAAGTTTTTAGGTAGTACCGATTTATCGAAAATCTTGTTAATTGTGCTTTGATCTTCTTGCCAATTGAAATAAAAAGAAATAAATGCAATTGCTAAAAAAACACCAAATAAAATAAAGAAGGACCCCAAAACGGTTCGAAATTGTTTTGAGATAATGGTTTTAGAGATTCTATTTTTAGATGTCGCTTTGATTGATTGTTTTTTCTTCGCCATTAATGCTTTTCACCTTTGAAGGGTAAATATACATATTTGCTTATAAAAAAGGAGTGATTTTTGGGAGGTAAAGTAGCGCCCCTATCACCAATGCTAAAACTGAAACAATAAGGCATGCTGCTGCCGAAATGTCTTTAATTTTTTCAATTTCTTGATGTTGATTTTTATGAATAAAATCAGCCATTTTTTCTATGCTAGTATTAAATGACTCGGCAGCTAACACGATTGCAATAGCGAACAACTGAGCGAACCATTCTAGGCGGGAAATATCAAAGACGAATCCTAAAATAATGGCTAAAACGGCTATTACTATTTGAACCTGGAAATTGGCTTCATTTCGAATTAAAAACAAAAATCCTTTGAATGCGTAACCAAAGGATTTAAGTCTATTTTTAATAAAGTTATTTCGGGTAGTCATTTTACAGACTGCTTATTGCTGCTTCATAATTGGGTTCATCTGCGATTTCACCTACTTGCTCGGTATACGAAATTGTACCGTTTTCATCAATGACTACAATTGCACGAGAATGCAGGGAAGCCATGGGTCCATCGGTAATTTCTAAGGCATAATCCTTGCCAAATGATCCATTTGCAAAATCGGAAAGGGTAATTACATTTTTCAAGCCTTCTGTACCACAAAAGCGACTTTGTGCAAAGGGTAAGTCTCTTGAAACACAGATTACAATGGTGTTATCTAAAGAAGAGGCTTTTTCGTTAAATGTTCTTACTGAAGTTGCACAAGTTGAAGTATCGAGACTAGGGAATATATTTAAAATCACTTTCTTTCCGCTAAAATCAGTTAAGCGCTTCACGGATAAATCGTTTGCTGTTAATGAAAAGTCTGGTGCTTTTGTTCCGACTGCCGGAAGTTCACCGAGGGTATGAATTGGGTTTCCACCTAAAGTTATTTCTGCCATGATAAATTATTTTGCATCAAAAATAAGACTTAAAAGGCGAAATATTGTTGGAGAGGTCTTGAAAAGTTATGGTACCTTTGCAGACCAAATTTAATCGATTGATTTTAGCGAAATATACAAAAGAATTCAAGTATAACTGGAAGCTTGCCGCACCCGTAATGTTAGGGATGCTTGGGCATACGTTTGTTAGTTTCATCGATAATATCATGGTAGGGCAGTTAGGGACAGCCGAACTTGCAGCGGTATCGCTTGGTAATAGTTTCATGTTTATCGCTATGTCCATCGGAATTGGATTTTCAACAGCGATTACCCCATTAATCGCGGAGGCCGATGCTTCTAAAAATTTTACTGAGGCAAAATCCATTTATAAAAACGGATTATTTCTATGCACAGCTTTGGGAATTTTTCTATTTCTGATGATTTTTTGTTCCAAATCATTGATGTATACTATGAATCAACCCGAAGAGGTGGTAGAATTAGCCATTCCTTATTTAAATCTGGTCTCTTTTTCACTCATTCCCTTGGTCATTTTTCAGGCGATTAAGCAATTTAGTGATGGCTTATCAATGACGAAATACCCAATGTACGCCACCTTGTTAGCAAATATTGTGAACATTGTATTGAACTATATTTTAATCTTTGGAAAATTCGGAATGCCTGCTTTAGGTATCGTGGGAGCTGCTGTCGGCACGTTAGCCTCGAGATTTGTTATGGTGTGGTATTTACTGTTCTTATTAAAGAAAAGAGAACACTCCAATTCCATTATTTCAAATATTCCATTTTTTAGAGTTGATAAAGAAATGATAAAGAAAATCACCAATCTTGGATCATTAAGTGCCATGCAAATGTTTTTCGAAGTCGGAATTTTTACCGCTGCCATTTGGTTAAGTGGATTACTTGGTAAAAATCCGCAAGCCGCAAATCAGATTGCCTTGAATTTATCGTCCATGACTTTCATGGTTGCCACCGGATTTGGAGTTGCAGCCATGATTCGCGTTGGGAATCAGAAAGGACTGAATGCCTTTAAAGAACTTCGACGTATCGGATTTTCAATTTTTTTAATTGGATTGTTATTCGCCATTTTATTTGCTTTAGTTTTTCTTGTGTTCAGAGATGTTTTCCCAAAAATTTATGTGAATTTAGACGATGCTGCGAATTATCAAGATAATATTGAAGTAATCGGTATTGCTGCCAAGTTATTATTGGCAGCAGCCATATTCCAATTAACAGATAGTCTGCAGGTCATGGTGTTAGGAGCATTACGTGGCCTACAGGACGTTAAAATACCAACCCTAATCACTTTTATTTCGTATTGGGTAGTAGGGTTCCCAATCTGCTATTATCTGGGAACAGAAGAAATGTATGGAAGTTTCGGAATCTGGCTTGGTTTATTGGCTGGATTGACCACTGCAGCTCTACTTTTATTTGCCCGATTTAATAGCTTAACTTTAAAATTAATTCAATCGAAACATGGAACTACCTAAATTTTTATTAGCTGATAACAGCGCATATCCAGAAGATATTTTTATCCTTCATACCGAATTTCCTCGTTTCATCATCAATCTTAAAGATGATGAGGTAGCGTTTTTGGACGATTTAAATGGAGAAAAGCAAGAGGATATAGAAAACGAAATGCAGCAACTTATTGAGAAAGCTACTGCATTTTATGATGCTGAGATGGAAAATTACGAGTAATTACTTCTGTGCTTGTTCTGGCTCTTTTACACCTAATTTATCCATTACTAATTTTGTGATATCAAATTTCAGATCCACATAAGCAAATTGGTTGCCCGTTGTGGTTAAAATTTGAGTAAATCCATTCGCTTTTGCAACGGCATCAATGGCCTCATTTAATTTTTTGTATAAGGGACGCATCAATTCATTTTGCTTTAATTGCATTAATTTAGTTCCGTTATCCTGATATCTTCTAATATCATCCTGAAGGGCTGCGATTTCATTTCCGATGGTTTTTTTCTCAAGCTCGCCCATTTCTTTTTCTCGTTTGTTGTAATCATCAACTTTTGTTTTGTATTCGTTCATTTTGATATTAAATGAGGAATCTAACTTCTTCCCGTATTTTTGAGATTGACGAATAACGACTTTAGATTCTGGCATCAGATTGATGATATAATCGCTGTTAATGGTTCCAACTTTGGTTTGTGCTGCACTGACTCCACAAATAATTGTGAATAGAAATAATATTAGTTTAGATTTCATGATTTAAATTTTGATGGGCAAATATAGCAAAGCGATTAAGAATCAAAAATTTAAAGGAGTTAAAAAGCGTTAATTTTTGAGTCAATTAATGCTGATATTTCATCAAACGGGGTTTCAAAATCGAACCAATTGATATCTTGATCTTTTCGAAACCAAGTCAATTGACGTTTTGCAAATCGACGGGTATTCTTCTTGATTTCAGAAACGGCAAAATCTTTATCGGTATTCCCTTCAAAATACGCAAAGAGTTCACGATAACCCACGGTTTGTAAAGCATTTAAATTCTTATGTGGGAGCAAAGCTTTCGCTTCTTCTAGTAATCCGTTTTGGATCATTACATCTACACGACGATTGATTCGATTATAAAGAATTTTCCGATCTGCTGTCAATCCTATTTTTATGGTTTCAAAATCTCTTTCTTTTTTAGAATTGGTTTTAAAGCTCGAGTAGGGCTG
>JALQZD010000346.1 GCA_023258495.1 Polaribacter sp. | reverse complement strand
GTTACCACCCCATAAGTGTAATGTGAAATCCAGTCGCCAAGATTGAAATAATTGCTGTTTTCTTTTAATGGAATATCAAGCGGTAAATGACGGTGTCCAAACACAAAGTAATCGTAATGATCCGTCTCAAGTTTTCGCTTGCAATATTGGACCAACCATTCGTTATCGTTACCGAGAAACGTGGCGTCTTCCTCCCCAGAAATCATTTTGTTTTTAACCGAAAGATATTGACCAAAACTTATACCAATATCTGGATGCATCCACTTGTATAACCATTGA
Organism: Polaribacter sp.; assembly: GCA_023258495.1. Taxonomy (GTDB): domain Bacteria; phylum Bacteroidota; class Bacteroidia; order Flavobacteriales; family Flavobacteriaceae; genus Polaribacter. The sequence goes on along the minus strand of JALQZD010000346.1, from coordinate 12,476 downwards.
AATAATGGAAAAGTAAATACCTTTTTCATGCGTTTATATCCGAAATCTTGCGGCCCCAAACCATCGCCGTGCCCAATAAAATATCGCTTGTTATTGATTAAAAACTCTTGGGGTTCGTGAAAAACTGGAATATTCAATTCGTTTTGAAAATAATCTTTCATCCATAAGTCATGGTTGCCAACGAAAAAATAGATTGGAATTCCACTATCCGAAATCTCCGCTAGTTTACCTAAAACACGAACAAATCCTTTGGGGACTACTTTTTTGTATTCAAACCAAAAATCGAACAAATCACCTAAAAGAAAAATGGCTTCCGCATCCTTTTTGATGTCATCGAGCCATCGAACAAATTTCTTTTCTCGAGGCATACTGATTTCGGCAGTAGGTGCGCCCAAGTGCTGATCTGAGGCAAAATAAATCCGTTTGTTTTTGGATGCGTTAATTTCAATCATCCTTGCAAAGAAACAGTATTCCTAATTAGAATCCAACTCCAAAACCTTTTGGAGCATTTTATCATCCTGATGAATGATGCGATAGAATCCAACATCACCAAAAAGTACATTCGCAATAGACGCCTTCAAATACTTTTTGATATTGTATTTGCTTTTCGAACTTGGGTTGGCGATATCTTTGATCGAATTTAAGTACGAATCATAAATCGTATCTTGTGTATCGAAGTCGGAAACAAAGTCATCAATTTTCCATTTTTTTAGCTCATTCCTGTTGTTGTCGACGTAGTTAAAAGCGAAATCATTTATGGAATTGAAATAATAATTGGCCATGTAGGAAGTGGTATCAATAGGCACAAAAACATCAGGAATAATACCGCCACCACCATAAACGGTCTTACCTTTTGGTGTTTTGTATTTCAACGAATCAACAATCGGAATGCTATCTTTATTCAATAATTCTCCGCTTTTCATTCGTTCCTGATAGTCTTGATAATATTCTCGTTTTTCTCCTTTTGTATACGGTTTCTGGATGGATCTTCCAGTAGGGGTATAGTAGCGAGCAGTGGTTAATCGCACAGCCGAACCATCACCTAAATCCATTTCAACCTGAACTAGTCCTTTTCCGAAGGATCGTCTACCCACAATAATCGCTCTGTCATTGTCTTGTAAAGCTCCAGCTACAATTTCCGATGCTGAGGCGGAGTTTTCGTCAATTAATACATAGATTTTACCTGTTTCAAAAAGCCCTTTTTCTGACGCATATGATTTTTCAGTAAATCCTTTATTGTTTTTGGTATATACAATTAATTTTCGATCGCTTAGGAATTCATCAACCATATCGGTGGCCATATCGATATAACCACCAGCATTCCCTCTTAAATCTAGAATCACTCCCTCAGCATTTTTATCTGCAATTTTGCGTAAGGCATTTCTGAATTCGCGATAGGTATTCCGAGCAAATCGATCTACTTTGATATAGCCCAATCGATCGGATAGCATGTATGACAAATCCACACTTTTAATATTGACTTTATCTCTTGTCAATTCCACCTTAAAGAGCGAATCATTGGTCTTACGATAGATTTGAAGATTTACTTTAGTAAATGGCTTCCCCTTCAGGTATTTCGGCACCGAATTACTGCTCAAATTCTTTCCAAATAAGGTATCGGAATTTGCTATTAAAATCCGATCACCAGCCCTGATTCCGGCTTTTATACTAGGTCCTCCTTTAATAGGTTGTATTACGGTAATACTGTCTCGAATCATTCGAAACTGAACCCCAATACCAACAAAGTTACCTTGCATATTTTCTGTCACGGCCTGAAGATTTTCTTTGGGAATATATACTGAATGTGGATCGAGTTTTCCTAAGATTTGAGCGATTGCCCCATCTAATAGTTCTTCGGTATCTACCTTATCTACGTAATCGCGTTCGATAAAATTAATGAGGCGCTTAATTTTTTGCTCTTGGGAGTTTTTCTTTTTGAAGGAAAGTGGTTGGCTGCTTACCCCAGAAAATGAAAATCCGATGAGCAGGCCAATCACCATGGCAATCGCAAAATAAATGGGGAAATTGTTCTTATTCATAGGGTAAGTGTTTCAATTCTACACCGGCTTTTGCCAAGAAATCCAATCCGGAAGTATCTTTATAGGCTGCGGCGTAGACAACACGTTTAATTCCTGCCTGATGAACGAGTTTACTACATTCTTTGCAAGGTGAAAGCGTAATGTAAAGTGTCGCTCCAGCGCAGGATTGTGTCGAGGAGGCAACCTTTAAAATAGCGTTGGCTTCGGCATGTAAGACTTCCCATTTGGTCACGCCGTTTTCATCTTCGCAGCAATTGTCAAATCCAGATGGAGTGCCATTAAAACCATCAGAAATAATCATCCTTCCCTTCACAATTAAGGCACCTACTTGCTTACGGCTGCAATGTGATAATTTACCCCATTCGTAAGCCATTTTAAGGTAGGCTCTATCATATTTTAATTGCTTTTCGGAAGTCATATAGCGAATGTAAAAAGTTTTAAAGGATTACCCGTTAAATTTTTACCAAAATACCCGTTCTGCCATCATCTGAATGGCGAATCCAATGACGATGGATGAGGTAACAATGATCCAATCACGATTGGTAACCCTAAATACGTTTTTGAGTAAATATCCGAATAAAAGAATCGAAACGACAACTACGATTTGGGCGATTTCTATCCCAAGAGCGAACTCGATTAATGGCATCAATTTGTCTTCTTCCTGACCAATCATCAAACGGAAATAATTTGAGAATCCCAGCCCGTGAATCAATCCGAAGACCCCAGAAAACAGTAAGTTAATTGAATTTGATATTGAGGCTATTTCTTTGGTATGTAATACGTTAACTACTGCTGTGATGAAAATGGTTAACGGAATTAAAAATTCTACCACATCGACAGGAACTTTTACGATACCATAGGCAGATAATCCTAGAGTTAAAGAGTGTCCAATCGTAAAAAAAGTGACCAACCAAAGTACTTTTCGCCATTCTTTGGTTTTGAACACCACTGCCAAAACAATCAGAAATAAAATGTGATCATATGCAGAAAAATCCAGCACGTGATTCAATCCCATTTTGATATATAACATAAAATCGTCCATAGGGCGAATTTAAAATTTTTAGGAATCCAAAACAACAAGTAATTTCTGAATTAGGGGGTTCTTTTTTTTGCCTTTGGTTACTGTTTAAATCTGAGAAATTCATTTAAATAATTAAAAGCCCTTCGCAAATTGCGAAGGGCTTTTTTGTACCAAAGGTGGGACTCGAACCCACACGCTCTTGCAAGCATTGGATTTTGAATCCAACGTGTCTACCAATTCCACCACTTTGGCGCTTTTTGCGGACTGCAAATCTATAAAAAATTAAATTATAACTCATCAAATAATTCCTACCTTTGTTTCACTTTTTCACAAGATTAAAATTTATACTTCATGACTGCCAGCAAACTCGAACCTAAGCTTTTTGCATGCACCCAAAGCATGGAATTGGCAAAAAATATTGCGAAAGAATACCATATACCTTTGGGGAATGTCATTACTACTCATTTTAGTGACGGTGAATTCCAACCTGCTTTTGAAGAATCAGTAAGAGGACGACGTATTTTTATAATTGGTTCAACCATGCCTCCAGCTAATAATTTAATGGAGATGTTGTTGATGTTAGATGCAGCAAAAAGAGCATCAGCCAGACATATCACCGCCGTGATGCCGTACTTTGGATGGGCACGACAGGATAGAAAAGATAAGCCAAGGGTAGCTATTGGTGCAAAAATGGTAGCGAAATTATTAGAAGCAGCTGGTGCCACTCGAATCATGACGATGGATTTGCATGCGGATCAGATTCAAGGTTTCTTTGAAAAACCAGTGGATCATTTATTCGCTTCGACAATTTTCTTACCCTATATCGAAAGTCTTCATCTGGATAATTTAACAATTGCCTCGCCAGATATGGGGGGTTCCAAAAGGGCTTATGCGTACTCCAAGCATTTATTATCGGATGTTGCTATCTGTTACAAGCAACGAAAAAAGGCAAACGTGATTGGTCATATGGAGCTAATTGGAGATGTCGAAGGTAAAAATGTAATCTTAGTTGACGACATGATTGATACCGGTGGAACCCTGACTCATGCTGCTAATTTGATGATGGAAAGAGGAGCAAAAAGTGTTCGTGCAATTTGTACACATCCAATCCTTTCTGGAGGCGCTTATGAAAAGATCGAAAACTCAGCATTGACGGAATTAATTGTCACAGATACGATACCATTAAAAAAGAATATTTCTAAAATAAAAGTTGTATCTTGCGCGCCCTTATTCGCAGATGTTATGCACAAGGTACAGGATAACACTTCGATAAGCGGACAATTTTTAATGTAAACAAATAAAAAAGTAATGAAATCAATTACAATTAAAGGATCAAAAAGAGAAAGCGTAGGCAAGAAAGCGACGAAAGCCTTACGTAATGCTGATATGGTTCCTTGCGTAATCTACGGAGGAGATCAGCCATTGCATTTTGCTGCAGAAGCAAAAGCATTCAAAAATTTGGTGTATACTCCAAACGTTTATACTGCAAGTATTGAAGTTGATGGGAATACAATTCCTGCAATCTTACAGGACATTCAATTTCACCCAGTATCTGACAACATCTTACACGTAGATTTTTATCAGTTATTTGAGGATAAAGAAGTAACTATGAACATTCCGGTTCGTTTGATTGGTAAATCGAAAGGCGTTATGGTTGGTGGTGCTTTACGTCACAACATCCGTAAACTAAAAGTTAGAGCTTTACCTGCGAACTTACCAGACTTTATCGAAGCAGATATCACAGAATTAGAAATTGGTAATAAATTATATGTTACTGAGTTAAAAAGTGATAAGTATACTATCTTACACCCAGATAATACTGTGGTAGCACAAGTAAGAATGTCTAGAAATGCTCAGAAAGCTGCACAAGAAGAAACAGAAGAAGCATAGAAAGCATTATAATCAATATTTAAAAGCGTTACCCTGTGTAACGCTTTTTTTATTGTTAATTTTGATCGATGAATGTATTTTCTCGTCTTAAAAATCTATTTATTAAAACGCATAATCCAGAAGACAACATGAAGAAATTGTTGATTGTAGGTTTGGGTAATATTGGTGAAGAATACCACAATACACGACATAATATTGGTTTTAAAATTGTCGATGAACTTGCTAAAGACAAGGAGGTAAAATTCGAAACCGTAAAACTCGGTGACCGTTGTGAGTTTCGTCATAAGGGAAAGAAATTCATTATGTTGAAACCTAGTACGTATATGAATCTTAGCGGAAAGGCCATCAAATACTGGATGCAACAAGAGAAAATTACCATCGATCATCTTTTGGTGGTTACTGATGATATCAATATTGATTTTGGAACCATCCGCATCAAAGCAAAAGGAAGTGATGGCGGACATAACGGAATGAAAGACATTCAAGAAAAACTAGGTACTACAAAATATCCTCGTTTTCGATTTGGTGTTGGAAATGGCTTTTCAAAAGGCAAACAGGTAGATTATGTCTTGGGTAAATGGTCGGCTGATGAAGAAAGTCAACTTATTGAAAGAATCCCTGTAACTACAAATGCCATCTTATCTTTCGGGACGGATGGTCTTACTAATACCATGAATAACTATAATGGAAAATAATTAAATCCGTTCGAAAACTATTGTAAAATCTGCATCAATAGTGATTCCACCTTCTGTTTCTGAAGTTTCCTGGCTTATGGTAAATGAAGTTTCATTGAAGGAACGAATCTGAATACTTCCCTCTAAAAAATCACTGTTATTAGACGTCAAAGTTATTGTATTTGAATCTGTGTCTAGAGTGTACGTACCGGCATCATCAAATGCCACAATTTCAGACGTTGTTACAGAATTCGCACCGATTGGATTAATAGTAGTCGTGATTCGGTATCCACCGGTAGCTGTGTAAGTTCCGTTCGTATTGATCACAAAACTCACATTAAAAGTATCACCTGTAATTGTTCCAGTAGAAACTGGGGTTGAAATCCCTTGAATTACCGCAGTGGCATTCAAGTTAGCATCCAGGGATTTTATATTGTATGTCCCAGCTAAATTTTCTTTAGTTAACGGATATTCGGGTTCTGGAATTTCATCGTTACACGCCACAATTGAAAGGGCAGTAATAAAAACGATAAGAATTTTTTCAAATGGTTTCATAAACTTCGTAGGATATCAAATTTAGAGTGAATTATCGCTTGCAAACCATTCGGCGTAGGAGGTTTCGGTTTCCTGCAATTTGACAGCGAACAATTCAATATTTTCGGGTAATCGCGCTTTAATTTTCTTGGCAAAATCAATCACCATCATTTCGCTGGTCGGTTGATAATCGACTAGTAAAACATGGTGTCCTCGATCTTGTAATTCTTTTGCGAGTTCGACATGCGGAGTATTCTTATTGAAAACCGTTGCGTGATCAAACAAATCGACAATTTCTTCTTTTACAATTTTCTTCAAATCACCAAAATCAATCACCATTCCGAATTTTACATTGGAATTGTCAGAAATAGGTTCGCCAGTTACCGTAACCGAAAGCTTGTAACTATGCCCATGTACATTTTTACATTTACCATCATAACCATAAAGTGCATGTCCGGTTTCGAAGTTAAATTGTTTGGTAATTCTAATCTTGCTCATTATTTGTTCTTCTGCTGCCAAAAATAGCAATATAAACTCAATTTCAGTTGATTAAATAGTTTGTTAACACATCGGCTATTTTTCGATTGTCTGATAGTTGTGGGATCTTATTCTGGCCTCCAAATTTTCCTATTGATTTCATGTATTCATGAAAACCTCCTTTTTGTACTCGTCGGATGATTAACGGTCTAAGAATTTTACCTTCAATTAAATCAAAATAATAGATATTTTGTTGCTGCATTGAGGCATCGATTTTTTGGGCAAATGCTTCGAAATCGTCTGGTTCTTTTTCAAACTCGATAAACCATTCGTGGTATGGAAGACCTTCATCAGGATTTACTTGCGGTGCAACTGTAAATTCACTTACACTTACATCTGTTTCTGAAATAGCATCGTTTAAGGCTTTTTCAACTTCTTTTCCAATCACATGTTCACCAAAGGCAGAAATAAAGTGTTTTATTCTCCCTGTTACTTTAATGCGATATGGATGTAAAGAAGTAAATTCGACAGTATCTCCAATATTATAACCCCATAGTCCGGCAGTGGTGTTCAGTATTATCACATAGTTCACCCCCATTTGAACACCTTCCAAAGAAATTCGGTTTCTTTCTTCATTGTAAAATTCATCTGCGGGAATAAATTCATAGAAAATACCCGAATTCAATTGCAATAACATTCCGTCCTCATTTTGAGAATCCTGATAAGCAATAAAACCTTCGGATGCTGGGTACAACTCGATATAATTGATTTTCTTTCCAATGATGGATTCAAACTTGTTCTTGTACGGGTCAAAATTGACTCCGCCATAGACAAAGACATTAAAGTTTGGAAAAATCTCGCTGATTTTTTTTCCTGTTTTTGCTTCCAGTTTCTCGAAATACATTTGCGCCCAAGACGGAATTCCACCAATGACCGTCATGTTTTCATTGATAGTTTCTTCGACTATTGTTTCGACTTTGTTGTCCCAGTCTTCAATGCAATTCGTTTCCCAACTCGGAAGTCTATTCTTTTGTAAGTATTTCGGTACGTAATGAGCTACAATTCCACTTAATCGCCCCAGTTGAATTCCGTTTTTGTTTTCTAAAACAGGGCTTCCCTGAAGGAAAATCATTTTTCCATTTACGAAATCTGCATTGTTCGTCTCGGCAATGTAGCATAATAAGGCATTTCGTGCAGCCGTAATATGAGTTGGCATTGACTCCTTGGTAATTGGGATGTATTTCGCTCCTGAGGTTGTACCAGAAGTTTTGGCAAAATAAATAGGTTTACCCTCCCATAAAATGTCTGATTCTCCATTGACTATTCGTTCAACATAGGGCTTTAACTCTTCATAATCGGCAACAGGAACACGTTGTTTAAAATCCTCATACGACTGAATTTTGTCAAATTCATGATCTTTCCCAAAGACTGTTAGTTTTCCTTTTCTGATGAGGTGATCAAAAACTTTTTTTTGGGTATGGTGGGGATTATTAGCCCATTTTTTAACGCCTCGAATAGCTAACTTTGCAAACGGAATAGCAAAAAATGATTTTAAACTCATTAGTTGAAATCAATAAAAGTTGTTGGATTTACGGGATAACCACCACTCCATAACTCAAAATGTAAATGCGGCCCTGTCGTTAGCTCCCCTGTTGATCCGACAGTTGCAATAACTTCACCTGATTTAACAAAATCCCCTTGTTCTTTTAAAAGGGTACCATTGTGTTTGTAGACCGAAACAAAATTTTTTGCATGTTTTACAATGATAACATATCCCGTTCCCGTGGTCCATTCTGAGAAAATTACAGTACCGTCGGCCACGGCTTTGACCGGCGTGCCTGTTTTAGCAACAATATCAATGGCAAAGTGTTTTGAGTTGGAATCAAAATCCTGAGAAACCATCCCAGAAAGCGGGGCAAAGAATACATTTTCAAGCAGACTATTTTTGGTATCAACAATTGGGAAACGATCTTGACTTTCAATTTTTTCTCTAAAAATAGAGTCTTCTTTAGAGGCTTTTAAAAGACTATCATTAATGATTAAATTTCGAGTTTCGAGTTGGATTGAATCAATTTTTTCAGGCTCAATATTTCCTGTTAAAATCGGCTGAATTGCTTGAGTAAACAATTTTAAATTGGTCAATTCTCTACTGATGGAATCCGCTTTTAAAGTGGCTTTCAATGCTTGAGTTCTAAGTTTGGTTGAATCGTATCCTGGAATGTATTCTTTTAAAGGAGTGTAGGCGATCAAAAGAATGGTTCCTACAATCAGAAGAACAGAGAATAACCCGCCAAGAACGAAAACATTCAGTCGGTTTAACTTTAAGGAGAAGCGTTCCTCAAAGGTTTCTTCGTTTAACATAACCAACCGATATTGGTGTGTTAATTTTCGTTTCAGTTTTTGTTTTAATGGCTTTTTTTCCACGATGTATCTTCGATGATCACAAATATACAACGAAATACTATCGAAACTATTTTCGATAAAAATTCATTTCATCGATGTATTTCCAAGCTTCTTTTGGCAGCAAAGGTTTCACATTTTTGCCGTCAGCAATTCCTTTTCGAATCATGGTAGATGAAATTTCAATAACTGGGGCGTTCACATGGGTGATTTTTGGATGGTTTTCGAATGCTTTTGGTATTTTGCCTTCAGATATTCTTGGATAGGTATAAATATGGTAATCACTCAGTATGGCTTCATAATTTTTCCACTTGTGAAAGCTTTTTAAATTGTCTTCCCCCATCAGAATGGCAAATTGAATACCTTCGAATTTTTCGGAAATATGTGTCAATGTATCTATGGTATAATTGGGTTGTGAGAGTCCGAATTCAATCGTTGAAATACTGAGTTTATCATAAGATTCGGTTGCTAGATATACCAATTCATAGCGCTGATGATTATCGAGCATAGATTTCTTCTGTTTAAATGGACTTTGTGGAGTAATAACAAACCACACCTCATCTAAATTGGAGTGTTCCACGAGATGATTGGCAATGATGAGGTGGCCAATATGAATTGGATTGAAGGATCCGAAAAATAATCCAACGCGTTTCATGACGAATTACCAGAGTGAATGAAGTTTTTTACTAATTCTTCCGCTTCTGCCAGAGCTGTCTCCAAGTCGTAATTCTTTATGATTTTATCAAATTGAGGTGCAGTGGCCAATTCAACTGAGGCTTTGGCAATTCTCATATTGATTTTTTCTTCGCTTTCTGTTTTGCGTTTTTTCAATCGAATTTTCAATTCGTCTACACTTGGTGGTTTTACAAAAACAGCTAACGTTTGATTTGGAAATTTCTTTTTAATACGCAATCCGCCAGCCACATCAATATCAAATATCACATGTTTTTTCTGACTCCAGATACGTTCAACTTCAGTTTTTAAAGTGCCATAGAAATTGTCTCGGTACACTTCTTCCCATTCTAAAAACTCTTCATTTTTAATTTTGCTTTTGAACTCTTTTAAGGAGATGAAATAATAATCAATTCCATCCTTTTCTTCCCCTCTTGGTGCTCTTGAAGTAGCCGATATTGAAAAAGACAGGTTTAATCTTTCTTGTTGAAGTAAATGCCGAACAATGGTTGTTTTGCCCGATCCGGATGGGGCCGAAAAAACAAATAATTTACCTTGAAAGTCTCCCATTACAATACGTTTAGCACTTGTTCTTTAATCTGTTCCAACTCATTTTTCATCTGAATAACAAGCTTTTGCATTGGTGCAAAATTTGCTTTGGCGCCAGTCGTGTTTATTTCTCTTCCCATTTCCTGAGAGATAAATCCTAATTTTTTACCGTTAGATTCAGTAGAATCCATGGTTTTAAGGAAATAATCAAGGTGACTCGCTAATCTCACTTTTTCTTCATTGATGTCCATTTTTTCAAGATAGAAAAGAACCTCCTGTTCAAAACGATTTCGATCCACCTGATTTTTAGATTTTATTTCTTCAATTGCTTTATCCAATCGCGTTCGAATAGCACTTAATCGCTCTGTATCTAGTGTTTTTACTTCTTCTAAAAGATCTGAAATGGTTTCAATACTTTTTCTAAAATCAGCATCCATAGCCTTACCTTCTTCTGTTCGATAATCGATTAATTTTTCAATCACTTCGGATATACCCTTACTAATAATTTCCCATTCGGCCTCATCCAATTCTTCGCGTTCTGTTTTTAAGGCATCTGGCATTCGAACTGCCATTTGTAAAAGCTCAACATCATTGGTAACTCCAGATTGAAGGATGTTTCGTAATTGTTGCATGTAGTTTCGAACCAGTGCACTATTAATACTAGTTAAACTTTCATCCGCAGTCATTTCCACATAAATTGAAAAATCAATTTTACCTCTTCGTAAATGTGTAGAAATAGTTTTCCTAACCTCTAATTCTTTTTCCTTGTAGTAACTTGGAATACGAACATTTAAATCCAGGTTTTTGCTGTTTAGAGATTTAATCTCTAGGGTTATTTTTTTTGTTGGGAGTTGTATGGTTTTTTTACCATACCCAGTCATGGATTGAATCATGCTAACATTTTATTTGATTACAAAGATAAATTATTTCATGAGCTACAATAATTCCAATGGGATAAGAGTTCGGTTCTCCACTGAGGATTTGTATATTTAACTTATGAACGTAATCAATTTAGATCAATCAAACTCCATTGTTAATGCATTTGTGAGTCAGATTCGCGATATAGAAATTCAGAAAGATCCACTTCGATTTCGAAGAAATATTGAACGAATTGGGGAGGTTTTGGGATATGAATTGAGTAAATCTCTTCCGTATTATCCGTGTGATATTCAAACACCTTTGGGGAATACTTCTACCTATTTACCTGAGGAATCCATTGTAATTTGCTCAGTATTAAGAGCGGGAATACCATTGCATAATGGGCTTTTAAATTATTTCGATAATTCAGGCAGTGCTTTTATTTCGGCATATCGGAGCCATAACGACGGTTCAGATGATTTTGAAATCGTAGTAGAGTACTTTGCTTCGCCCAATTTAGATGGTAAAATTTTAATACTTGCCGATCCGATGCTGGCAACTGGTCAATCGCTTGTCGCAGTCTTAAAGGCCCTAGAAAAATATGGAACTCCACAAAAAATTCACATTGTTTCTGTAATTGCGTCTAAAGCCGGAATCGAATATATTTCGAATCATTTTCCAGATCACACCAGTTTGTATACTGCTGCAATTGATGAGACATTAAACGCTAAAGGATATATAATTCCTGGACTTGGTGATGCCGGTGATTTGGCCTTTGGTTCTAAACTATAGGACAAATATGTAGGTCAAGAAAAAGACCAGGTTTACCAAAATAAATACATTTCTATAGCTCTTGTCGTGAATCAATTCTACTCCATTTGCAACAATCACACTAACTGGAAATAACACATATAAAAGCTCTGTTGAACTTTTCTGAGGTAAAAATAGCAGTAAAATGAATGCGGTTATCAGGTGTAAGGTAAGGACCAGCCAATTTTTTCCAAAGGTGTTTTTAAAGGCCAATTTAAAAGGTGGTTTTAGAATCAGAGGAAATCACAATGCCGATAGGCACCGCATCAGGATTGAGGAAACGCTTTCAGTGATTAAAGAACAACAGCCCGATATATTTTGTGCTCAAGAGGCGGTCGTCAATCAAAGGAACAAAAATGCGAGGGAACATATCAAAAATAACCTCAAGATTTATCCACATATCGTAAGCCATCATTCTTTGTTAGTTGCCTCCAAATACCCAATTATCAATCATGGCACAATCGAATTTGAAGGGGGGCTCAAAAAGTTGAATAGTAATATTTTTGCTGACGTGCAGTACAATAATCAATTTATCGTTCGGGTATATTCGCT
>JALQZD010000141.1 GCA_023258495.1 Polaribacter sp. | reverse complement strand
ATATTTACATCCTGATCTGTTAAATGTGGAAGAATATTTAGATATAACAAATAGTACATCACTAACCCAGGTACTACCCCACTGGTTACCATATCCGCTAGGGAGTCTAACTGTTTCCCAAACTCACTTTGTGTACCCATAATTCTTGCAAGAAATCCGTCAAAAAAATCAAAACCAATCGCAAGTGCAACACATATTGCCGCTTTATCGAAATTCTCTAAAACAACATAGTTAACGGCTAGGATACCAAAAAACAAATTGGCTAACGTTAATAGGTTTGGAATAAATCTTAAGACATTCATTTAGTTGATTTTTAGCGAAGATATGAAATCGATTTTGGATTTTTAAAAAGCTATATATTTACCTTAAAATCATGAAATAAATTATGCCTGTATTACCAACAGACTTTTTACCGACTTTACCCTTTCGAAATGGTCATTTTAATACCATGTATAGACCCTTATTCATGAAAGACACCATTCGTTATGACCGGAAGCGCATTGAAACATGGGATAACGATTTTTTTGATCTCGATTTTTCTATTGTTGGATCAAATACCATCATCCTTCTAATTCATGGATTAGAAGGAAGTTCTGAATCAAATTATATCGTTTCTTCTGCCAACTATTTCAATGGATATGGAGTTGATACGGTTTCCTTCAATTTGCGAGGCTGCAGCGGAGAAGACAATAAATTATTGGGTACCTATCACAGCGGAAAAACAGAAGATGTAGATTTTGTTGTAAACCATTTAATTGATGAATACGATTATGAGCATATTATCATCGTTGGATTCAGTTTGGGTGGTAACATGACCTTAAAATATTTTGGAGAACAAGGAAACTCAATTTCTTCTCAAATCAAAGGTGGAATAGCTGTATCTGTCCCAATTGATTTGGTGACTTCCCAAGCCGAAATGAATAGAATGAAGAATAAGGTTTATATGGAGGTTTTTCTGAAATCAATCAAAAATAAAGTGCTAGAAAAATTACATAAATTTCCTGATTTTCAAATTGATAAAGACAAACTTTTTAAAGCTACAAAGTTTAAGCATATTGAATACTTATATACCGCACCGGTATTCGGATTTAAAAGTCCTGAGGATTACTGGGTTCGGGCGAGTTCCAAACCTTACATTCCCAATATTAAAGTACCTACCCTTCTCATCAGTTCAAAAGATGATTCATTTTTATCAAAAGAATGTTATCCGTTTGATGAAGCCCATAACTCAGAATATTTCTTTTTTGAAGCGCCTAATTATGGTGGTCATGTCGGATTTATGTCTTCGTTTAAACCAAGTGAAAATCGATGGCTAGAAAAACGAATGCATCAATTTATTGAGAAAGAAATCAATCTGAAGTTCTGAATAACAATAAGCTGTTAAATTCTCAGTTATTTAAGTAACAATTTCGATATTTGTTCATATTTCAGATGCATTGAAAACGAAATCCTTTCTAATACTAGTATTCTTCTATTCCGCTATTCAGGCGCAGGTATTTCGCAATTATTCGAATGAATTTCTAAGTATTGGAGTCGATGCCGCAGCCTTAGGTATGAGTAAATCTGTAGTAGCAACCTCAAGTAATGTGAATGCTATTTACTGGAATCCAGCCGGATTGGTTGGTATTGAAGACTATCAGGGTTCCTTAATGCACGCCTCTTATTTTGCAGGCATTGCGAATTATAACTTTGCTGGATTTGCTATGCCAATCAATCGAGAAAGTGCCTTAGGCATATCGATCATTAGATTTGGAGTCGATGACATTTTAAATACGACCGAATTAATTGACAATCAGGGAAATATTGATTTCAATAGAGTTAGCCTTTTCTCCGCAGCAGACTATGCAATTAATGTAGCCTATGCTAGAAATCTCATTTTTAAAGATGTTAAGTTTGGAGTGAATGCCAAAGTTATTAGAAGGATAATTGGTGATTTTGCATCATCATGGGGCTTCGGTTTTGATGCAGGAATTCAGTTTGAAAGAAATGATTGGTTCTTTGGGTTAATGGTTCGAGATATTACCACAACATTCAATTCCTGGAATATCAATGAAGATGAATTTGAAAAAATTAAAAATGCCATTCCAGGACAAAATCAAGAATTACCTGAAACAACCGAGGTTACCAAACCGAAAGCACAATTAGGAATAGCAAAACGATGGAGAATCGGAAGGTTTTTTAATTTGCTGTCAGAAGTTGATTTGAATGTACGATTTGCACAAACCAATGACTTAATTGCTACATCTGCCTTTAGTATTGATCCTTCTTTAGGTCTTCAACTGGATTATGACGATATTGCCTATTTACGTTTTGGATTAGGGAATTTTCAATACCAAACACAGTTTGATAATACTCAGGAGTTGTCGATTCAACCCAATTTTGGAGTCGGATTTAAATACAGAGGTATTCAAGTTGACTATGCTTTAACAAATATAGGTAGTGTTGGAAATGCTTTATTTTCTAATATTTTTTCAATTACCTTAGATTATAGTTTTTATAGACAATGAGAAGTTTAACATTCATATTCTTTTCTTTTATTCTGATGCTATCCTTTAGTATCAAAGGGCAAGTACAACTGTCGGTGTATTCAGAAATCAGCATCATTACCGCAGATTCCGGTGATAATTTATATGAATCATTTGGACATTCTGCCCTGCGATTGAAAGATCCTATTTTAAATTTGGATTTGGTCTATAATTATGGGGTTTTTGATTTTGATGCGCCAAACTTCTATTCCAATTTTGTGAAGGGAAGATTACTTTATAAACTGGTGAGATACAATTTCTCCTATTTTTTAGACGGATATAAAAAGGATAAGCGTTGGATCAAGCAACAAGTCCTGAATTTGACGCAACCCGAACGTCAGGCTTTTTTCTTGTATCTGGAACAGAATGCGACTCCTCAAAATGCAACGTATTTATATGATCCATTTTTTGACAACTGTGCATCTAAATTAACAGATATCACTAAAGATATTTTAAAAGAGAAGGTTGAATTCGTTGATGAAGGTATTGAAAAAGATTTGTCCTTTAGGGAATTAATGAATGCTCAATTTCATTGGAATACCTGGGGTAGTTTCGGAATAAATCTTGCTTTGGGAAATAAATTAGATAAAAGGCGAAATCCGATTGAGTATACTTATCTACCCGATTATGTCTATGAAATATTTAAAAGAAGTACAATCACAAGAGATGGAAAAACAGAACCACTAGTAAAAAAAGAGATGCTCCTTTCGGATTTTCCATCTCAACACAATGGACCTTCCTTGTTTAGCCCGTTGTTGGTTTTCGGATTATTGTTGGTCATTGTCTTTTACATTTCATTTAAGAAAGAGAAAATAATTATTCGGTTTTTAGATGGTACTATTTTGATGATTACTGGATTTATTGGCGCTTTTTTATTGTTCTTATGGTTTTTTACCAATCACTCTACAACACCGAATAATTTCAATATTTTATGGGCTTTCCCTCCTAATATTTATATTGGATTGCTTGTTTTTAAAAATAAATTAAAACCTTGGTTTGGACTCTATTTTAAGATACTGATTGGATTAATAGGTCTCCTTTTTATCTTTTGGCTCTTTAAATTTCAAGAGTATTCCTATGCAATCCTTCCAATTTTGGCTACACTGCAAGTTCGCTATCACATCATTCAAAAATCGGCGAATAAGATTCACTAATTTCATTCTATAATTGCTGTTAAATTCTGTAATTTTATAGAATAAACAATCAAGCAATCAATGAAAAAGCAATTAATCGAATGTGTTCCTAATATTTCTGAGGGACGAGATTTGCAAAAAATACATACCATTGCCAACGTTGTAAAGACCATAGATGGCGTTAAATTATTGGATGTAGATCCAGGAAAAGCAACCAACAGAACGGTAATCACCTTCGTTGGAGAACCCGAAAATGTAATTGAAGCAGCTTTTCTTTTAATTAAAAAAGCATCCGAACTTATTGATATGTCAAAACAAACTGGTGAGCATCCCAGATTTGGAGCTACCGATGTTTGTCCGTTCATTCCTCTATCAAATATCACTATGGAAGAAACCGTGGCATATGCGCATAAATTAGGTGAACGTGTCGGAAAAGAATTGGAAATATCTGGATACTTCTATGAAAATGCGGCTAGTGCGGAAAATCGAAGAAATTTGGCAAATGTTAGAGCTGGAGAATATGAAGGATTGCGAGAGAAATTAGCCGATAAAAACTGGATACCAGACTTTGGCCCTTCCTCTTACAATTCTAAAACTGCACTCAACGGGGTAACCGCCATTTCAGCGAGAGATTTTTTAATTGCCTACAATATCAATTTAAATACCACTTCGACACGAAGAGCGAATGCTATTGCTTTTGACATTCGTGAAGCTGGAAGAATCAAACGCGAAGGAAATCCAATTACAGGAAAGAAAGTGCTAGACACAAATGGAAATCCGGTTCGTATTCCTGGTAAACTAAAGGCTGTTAAGGGAATAGGCTGGTATATCGAAGAATATGGTATTGCTCAAATTTCATATAACCTGACCAATATTTCTATAACTTCAATGCATCGGGCATTTGATGAAACCGTAAAAGCGGCAACGAAAAGAGGATTAAGAGTAACTGGATCAGAATTGGTAGGTCTTGTCCCTTTACAGGCCATGTTAGATGCTGCTGATTTTTTCCTTAAAAAACAACAACGATCATTAGGGGTTTCGGAAGATGAAAAGATTAAAATAGCTATAAAATCACTTGGCTTGGATGATTTAAAACCATTCAATCCAAATGAGCGAGTTATCGAATATGTAATGAATGCTGATACCGAATCCCGCTTAATTGATTTAACTGCTGAAGAATTAGCAAATGAAACAGCCTCTGAGTCCATGGCTCCAGGTGGTGGAAGTATTTCCGCTTATGTTGGTGCATTAGGCGTATCACTTGGAACTATGGTTGCGAATTTATCTGCACATAAACCCGGTTGGGATGATCAATGGAAATACTATTCCAAATGGGCAGAAAAAGGACAGATGTACAAAAATGAACTCCTCTATTTAGTCGATGAAGACACCAGAGCTTTTAATAAAATTATAGCTGCTTTCCGTTTACCAAAAAATACGGATCAGGAGATGCTAGAGCGAAAATCTGCGATTGAGGAGGCTACCAAAGAAGCGACTCGAGTACCATTTCGAGTAATGCAAACTGCTCATAAATCTATGGAAGTGATGTTAGAAATGGCCGAAAATGGATTACAAAATTCCTTATCTGATGCTGGTGTTGGAGCACTTTGCGCAAGAACAGCTGTAATTGGTGCCTATTATAACGTAAGAATCAATGCAAAGGATATTAAAGACAAAGCTTTCGCAGACAAGATACTCAAAGATGCAAAATCAGTTTATGATAAAACCATCAAACTAGAGCAAAAAATGATGGATATTATTGACTCTAAAATTTAATTTCGTTGCCAAATTCAACTTTGGAAATTATTCCTTTTAAAGAAGAGTT
This sequence comes from Polaribacter sp., assembly GCA_023258495.1. Taxonomy (GTDB): domain Bacteria; phylum Bacteroidota; class Bacteroidia; order Flavobacteriales; family Flavobacteriaceae; genus Polaribacter. The sequence goes on along the minus strand of JALQZD010000141.1, from coordinate 15,610 downwards.
TACTCCATACTTTTATGAGTTAAATGTAGCATGGCTTAAAAAGTACTTTTATGTTGAGCCTTATGATGAATTGATATTAGGTAATCCTCAACGTTATATTATTGATAAAGGCGGATTTATTTTCTTTGGACGTTATCAAAATGAAATTGTAGGTGTAGTTTCGTTGATTAATCAGGGATCCTTTTTTGAATTAAGCAAAATGGCCGTTACACCTCAGTTTCAAGGATTAAAAATTGGACTACAATTGATGGAATTCACAATCAAATTTGCAAAATCTAAAGGATGGGATAATTTAATTCTTTATTCCAATCGGAAACTAGCACCTGCAATTAGTCTATACTCGAAATTAGGATTTAAAGAAATTCCGTTGGAAACGGATGTCAATTACGAAAGAGCAGATATAAAAATGGAATTATCCTTAAGCTAATCAATTAAGAAAAATCTATCAAGGACATCATCACCAGAAAGAAAAATAGTCCGAAGAATATTGAGTTTAAAATAAAAGCAATCAGAAATTTTGCTAAGGCTTCTTTAAATGACTCCTTTGAAGCCTTTATGCTGTAATATAAACCCAATCCTGATAATATGGCCAATATTACAATTAAAGTATCCATTATAAGATTATCTTGACTACTAAAAAGACTATAAACAAACACATAAAAGGCATATAATCCAAAAAAGACAAATAGACTAGATAGCCCTAGAATAAAAGCCCTATTGGTGTTTTTTAAGGGTTTGTTCACGACCTATAAGAAACTTTGGATTGCTAATTGGTAGCCTTTAAGACCAAATCCGAAGATCACACCTTTCGCATTGGCCGCAATAAAACTTTTGTGTCTGAAATCTTCTCTCGAATGAACATTTGAAATGTGTAACTCCACAACCGGAGTTTCAATGGCCCTTACAGCATCACCAATCCCAATAGAAGTATGCGTATATGCTCCTGCATTTAATACGATTCCATCATAATCAAATCCTACTTCGTGTAGCTTATCTATTAATTCTCCCTCAATATTTGATTGATAATATTCCAAATCAATTTTCGGAAACTGAGCTTTGAGTTGCCCCATAAAATCTTCAAATGATTCAGATCCATATATTTCAGGCTCGCGCTTTCCGAGTAGATTTAAATTTGGACCGTTGATAATAATTAATTTCATAGTTCTTAAAATGTAAATATATAGTTTATTTTTAGCTTATGAAATGGCAAAATGCTATTGAAGATTATCAAAACTATCTAAAGCTCGAAAGAGGTTTATCTGAAAATACCATTTCGGGATATACTCGAGATCTCGAAAAATTGGTACTGTTTTTAGAAAACATTGATTTGGCAATTTCTCCAATTAAAATCGAATCGCATTCTATTAAAGAATTCGTTTACGAGATTTCTAAAAATGTTAGTCCCAGAAGCCAAGCCAGGATCATATCCGGATTGCGAAGTTTCTTTTCCTATTTAGTATTTGAAGGGTATCGAAAATCAAATCCCACTGATTTATTAGAAACACCTAAAATCGGTTTAAAATTACCCGATACCCTATCTGAATCTGAGATTAACAGTCTAATTGCAGCAGTTGATTTATCTCATCCGCAAGGAGAACGAAATCGAACCATTTTAGAGACTTTGTATTCCTGCGGGTTGCGAGTTAGTGAAATCATTACATTAAAAATTTCGGATTTGTTTTTTGAGGAAGGATTCATTCGTGTGTTAGGAAAAGGAAATAAAGAACGGTTCGTTCCAATTCACTCCAGAGCTCAGCAATTCATTGATTTATACATAAAAACCGATAGAAACAAAATCGAACCTCATAAAGGATTTGAAGATACGATATTCTTAAACCGTCGTGGAAAAGGATTAACGCGTCAAATGATCTTTATAATTCTAAAGAATTTAGCTGAAAAAATAGGTTTACATAAAAAAATAAGTCCGCATACCTTTAGACACTCATTTGCAACACATTTATTAAAGAATGGTGCTGATTTAAGAGCAATTCAACAAATGTTGGGACATGAAAGTATCACAACAACTGAAGTATATGTTCACTTGGATCGAAGTTTCTTAAAAGATGTATTAGAAACCTATCATCCTAGAAAATAGGTCAAATTATTTCGCTACGTTTACCACTCTTGTTTCACGAATCACAGTAACCTTTACTTGTCCAGGATACGTCATGTCATTCTGAATTTTTTGAGAAATATTAAATGATAGTTCGGCGGCCTTGGCATCGTTCACTTTAGAGCTCTCAACTAGTACACGTAATTCGCGACCAGCCTGAATGGCATAGGCTTTTTGAACACCCTTAAATCCAAAGGCAATTTCTTCTAGATCTTTTAATCGCTGGATATAAGAATCTAGAACTTGTCTTCTTGCTCCTGGTCTTGCTCCTGAAATGGCATCACAAACCTGAACGATTGGAGAGATTAGACTCTTCATTTCAATTTCATCGTGATGGGCACCAATCGCATTACAAACTTCTGGTTTCTCACCATATTTCTCTGCCCATTCCATTCCCAACAACGCATGCGGTAATTCACTCTCAGTTTCTGGTACCTTACCGATATCGTGCAGCAATCCAGCACGTTTTGCCAACTTCGCATTGATTCCCATTTCCGAGGCCATAATGCCACAAAGATTGGCTACCTCTCGTGAATGTTGTAATAAATTTTGACCGTAAGAAGAACGATATTTCATTCTACCTACAATTTTAATCAATTCGGGATGTAAACCATGGATTCCCAAGTCAATCACGGTGCGTTTTCCAAGTTCTACAATTTCTTGATTGATTTGCTTTTTCGTTTTTTGAACAACTTCTTCAATACGAGCAGGGTGAATTCTACCATCGGTCACTAATTTGTGCATCGATAATCTCGCAATTTCTCTTCGCACAGGATCGAAACACGATAGAATAATTGCTTCAGGTGTATCGTCAACGATGATTTCTACTCCAGTTGCCGCTTCCAATGCACGAATATTTCGTCCTTCACGACCGATGATTCTTCCTTTAACGTCATCAGAATCCAAGTTAAAAACAGAAACACAGTTTTCTACTGCTTGTTCTACGCCAACGCGTTGAATTGTTCCTAAAATAATTTTTCTAGCTTCTTGGTCGGCAGTAAGTTTTGCCTCTTCGATAGAGGTTTGAACAAAAGACATGGCTTCCGTTTTAGCTTCGTCTTTGAGCGAAGCAATTAATTCTTTTTTCGCCTCATCGGCAGAGAATCCGGATATTTGTTCTAGTAAATCAACATGCCTTTGATGGAGCTTGTCAATCTCATTTTCCTTTCGTTCAAGACGCTCTAATTTATTTTCATACTCATTAGATTTATTTTCTAATGAGCGATTCAACTTCTTGTTTTTATCAAGTTCTGAAGAAATTTGAGATTCACGGTCTTTGATACGTTTCTCAACATCAGACATTTTCTTTTCACGACCTAGAATGAACTTTTCGTGCTCTGATTTCAATTCGATAAACTTCTCTTTCGCTTGAAGTATCTTGTCTTTTTTAATTGATTCGGCGTCAATCTTAGCCTCTTTGATAATTGTTTCGGCCTCTTTTTTTGTCTCTTCTAGTATCTTCTTTCCTTTCGACTTTTCAACACTTTTTAAAACAATATATCCTGTAATTGCCCCAATAACTACTCCCAGCAATATTGGCATTAGTAATCCTTCCATATTTTGATTAGTGGTATAAAAAAAGCCTACATCAGTCTGGTTTTTATAAACTCCATTATATCAGGTTTAGGATTAACTGGTTGATCAAGTATCCGGTAATATCCGGCTCGCCATAACAACCACGACTCATCCTTTATAATAGATTAGCGTTGAGTTTATCAAACAATTTACTAATGTAGGCAGTATTAAATTTTATTTTAAAGAACTTATTCTAATTGATCATCAACCAATTCGGTTAACGATTTAATTTTATCAAGAACTTCTTTATTTGTGGAGTTTTTTTGCAGGGATGTGATTTCTAACTTCGATGCAAATTGCAAAGCGCACATGGCAAGTACATCCTGCTTATCACTAACTGCATAATTCTGTTCAAACAATGAAATTAATTTGTTGATTGACTTGGCTGCCTTTCGCATTCCTTCCTCCTCTTTAACGGAAGAAACAGTTAAAGGATAGTTTCTACCAGCAATGACAATGTTAATTTTTAGTTTTTCCACAATGTAAAGAACTTTATTCTTGTAACTGAATGATACATTTATCGATTTCTCTTATTAATGCGTTCAATTTCAGTTTTGTATTTTTTGTTTCTGAACTACTGCCTTCGATAGTTTTGGCAATCTTTAATAAATCGTAGGCTTTCTTCTGATTTACAATCGATTGTTTCTGATCTAGAATTTCCTTTTGCAAACTGGAAACATTCTGAAGCAAAATTTCGTTTTCCTTTTTTAAAAATTCATAGTTAGAAACTAAAATTTCAATTCTGTTTTCTAACTTTTCAATGGCTTCAAGAAGATTCTCCATACAGGTTTTTACTAGAAAAACTATCCATACAAATATAAGATTATCTGCTTTAAAATGCAATTTTAAAACTCACTTTTAATGTAAAGATTCAATAATATAATTCTCTGTAATTCCATTTTTATTACATTTACCTCAAACAATTGCATTTGAAATTAATAATCTATTTATTTCTCTCAATAATAGCAACTACCGGGCTTGCGCAAGAAAAGAATTATCCGAAAGACTATTTTAGAAGCCCCTTAGATATTCCACTAATTCTCTCTGGCACTTTTGGAGAACTGAGAAGCAATCATTTTCACTCAGGACTGGACATCAAAACTCAAGGAAAAGAAGGTTTCCCAATTTATGCTATTGCAGATGGTTATATCTCTCGAATTAAAGTTGCGCAGTACGGATTCGGTAAAGCATTATATATTACTCATCCTAACGGATACACTTCTGTATATGCTCATCTTCAAAAATACAATGAGCCGATTCAATCCTATGTAAAAAAAATACAATACAGAAAGGAAAATTACTATACTGGAAACTTATTTTTTAAAGAAGAAACATTTCCAGTGAAAAAGGGTGAAATCATCGCTTATTCTGGCGACACTGGTGGATCTGGAGGTCCGCATTTGCATTTTGAAATACGCGATACAAAGACTGAAAATATTATTAATCCTCTGCATTTTGGATTCAACATTCAAGACGATAGAAAACCTGTAATTCAATCCCTTAAAGCCTATCCGTTGTCAGACTATGCCCAGATTAATAATCAGAAAAACGATATAAAAGTTGAAATAAAAGCCATTGGTTCGGGTAAATATGTTGCAAATAAGATCAATGCGAACGGATTAATTGGATTTGGAATTAACACCTTCGATCAACTCAATTTTGCTCCAAACCGCAATGGAGTGTATAGTATTGAGATGTTTGTAAATGGCAAATCGACTTACTATTGGGATACCGAAGCCTTTGCTTTTCATGAAAGTAAATTCATTAATCTTCACATCGATTATAAACATTTCAAAAGATATCGAAGCAGATATCAAAAGACTTTTAAAGACGCTTCAAATAGATTATCGATGTATGAAAATGTTAAGAATAGCGGTAAAATTAACGTTAAAGAAGGGCTCAATTACAACATACAAATTATCATTAAAGATTTTAATGGAAATTTTAGTTACGTAATCATTCCTGTTCAAGGGGTAAAATCAATTCCTGTATTCTTTACCCCAAAAGATTCAACGAATTTCAAGATAGAAAAAAATAAGTTTGCTAAGTTTTCACTTAAAGATGTTACAATTCTTTTTCCTCGAAACACATTTTATGAGGATACCTTCCTAGAAATAAAGGAAGAAAATGGTATTACTACCATCCATACACCTACCATTCCACTCGACAAAAACTTTACGATTCAATTTGATGTTTCCAAATATTCTGAAGTAGAAAAAGAACAGATGTATATCGTTAATTTAGAGAATCCACGATATCCGAGATACCAGTTAACACGAAAAAAAGACAGTGTCTTTTATACAACAACTAAAACTTTAGGTAACTACAGTTTAAATATTGATAAACAAGTACCTAAAATTAGATTATTGTATTTTAAAAACAATCAATGGATCAGTAATTTCAGTACTTTAAAAGTTAAAATTTCTGATATTGGATCGGGAATAAAAAACTACAGAGCAAGCATTGATGGGGAATGGATTTTAATGGAATTCAATCATAAAAGAGGAATTCTTACCTATAATTTTAATGACAAAAAGTTGGTCGGAAGCAAACATATCTTTAAAATTGTAGTATCAGACAACGTTGGAAATACGAATGAGCTTTCTGCAACGTTTTTTAAAAAATAGAAATACTTCAAGTTGACGAAATTCAAATTCTTTTTCCTACTTCTTTTTCCACTTTCCATTTTTGGCCAAGATTTTACCTTTATCAAAGGATACGTGAAAAACAGCAAGAATAAACCGATAGAAAATGTATCTGTTTCTTTTAATAAAACCGGCACAAATACCAATGCCGACGGATTTTATCAATTAAGAGTTCCCTTGAATCAAGAGGTTACACTCGTATTTACTCATATTTCTCATCAAACGCTGTCTAAATCATTTTTCTTAAAGCGAAAGAGTATCGTGAGATTTTCACCCAAATTGATGCTTAAAATAGAACAATTGGAGGAAATCGTTATTAAAGATAAAACCAAAAGCGTCTCCGGTGTTACCAAAATTGACGTAGATAAAGCTAAAAACATTGTAGGTCCGAATTCAGGAGTTGAAAATGTACTAATGACCTTGCCAGGTGTAAACAATAACAATGAATTAAGCACACAATACAATGTACGGGGTGGAAATTTTGATGAAAACCTTGTCTATGTCAATGGTATTCAAGTATATCGGCCATATTTAATACGATCTGGTCAGCAAGAAGGTCTGAGTTTCATAAATACCAACATGGTTCAGAACATCAATTTTTCGGCTGGTGGATTCCAAGCTAGATTCGGAGACCGTTTGTCTTCTGTCCTGGATATTACCTATCGGAAACCATCCGAAGAAACCATTCAGGTTGATGCAAGCTTTTTAGGTGGAAGCATTACCTACGGCAATTCCTATTCAGACAATAAATGGAGTGTGTTGTTAGGCGCTCGTTACAGAGATAACAGCTTGTTTGTAAATAGCAAACAGGTAGAAACAAACTTTAGACCTGTCTTTTCTGATGTTCAATCCTACATCTCATATGAACTGTCAGATAAATTTACTTTTAACTTCTTGGGAAACCTTTCGATTAACGATTACAACTATCAACCTTTAACTAGGAAAACTAGATTCGGAACCGTTGCCGACCCATTGGAATTGATTGTATTTTACGAAGGACAGGAAAAAGATAGTTATTTCACGCTTTTCGGAGCCTTGTCGGGCACGTATGCGATAAATGAAGATCTTTCATTAACAACCACCGTATCTCGTTATAACACTCAGGAAGAAGAACATTTTGATATTGCCGCATCCTATCGATTAGGTGAAGTAGATAGTTCTCTGGGGTCAGAAAATTTTGGAGAAGTAGAGTTTTCTCAAGGTATTGGGTCTCAAATTAATCATGCTCGTAATGATTTAGATGCATTGATAACGAATGCAGAAATTAGAGGAACATTGAAAAAAGAGCAATCCCAATGGAATTTTGGGGTAAAGTTTCAAAAGGAAAATATTAAAGACCGCATTCGAGAGTGGGAAGTTATTGATTCACTCGGATTTTCCATCCGGCCTCCCGGTCACACCATGAACAATCAACCCTATGAGCCTTTTGAAGGTGAGATTACTCCTTTCCAATCCATTAGGACCGAAAATTCAGTAGACATCAATAGAATAACTGCATATGCTCAGTATAACAAACGATCCTTCTGGGGAAATCATGAAGTATGGTACAATGTAGGAGTTCGTTCTCATACTTGGAATGTGACTGGAAATGGAACAACTTCAGAATCAAAAATGATAATCAGTCCTAGATTACAATTTGCCATCAAACCCGATTGGGAAAAGGACATGCTCTTTAGACTTTCCGGTGGATTGTATGCCCAACCTCCATCCTATCGCGAACTAAGAGATTTTAATGGTAATGTCAATGTCAATGTAGAAGCTCAGGAAGCGATTCACATTGTTGGTGGTATGGACTACAGTTTCCAAATGTGGAATAGACCCTTTAAACTTACTTCTGAGGTGTATTATAAATCATTATCAAATCTGAATGCGTATTCCATTGATAATGTGCGTATCCGTTATCGTGCAGATAATGTGACAGAAGGTTATGCCTACGGACTTGATTTACGTTTAAATGGAGAATTTGTTCCGGGTAGTGAAAGCTGGGTAAGTATTGGATATTTAAAAACAGAAGAAAATCAGGATAATCGCGGATACATTGCACGACCTACCGATCAACGATTGAAATTCGCTATCCTTTTCCAAGATTATGTTCCGAATTTACCCGATTTGAAAGCTTATTTGAATTTGGTTTACAATACCGGTGTTCCTGGTGGTTCTCCTTCTTATGCTGATGTGTATCAATTTCAGGATCGTTTAAGGGATTACAGAAGGGCAGATTTAGGAGTTTCTTATGTATTTGTAGATTCCAACAAACAATTTAAAACAGGCTGGCTTTCTAAATGTAAAGAACTGACCGCTGGATTAGAATTATTTAATATGTTCGATATTCAGAATGCCATTACGAATACTTGGGTTAGAGATGTCTATTCAAAAAGACAATATGGTATTCCGAATTTTATGACAGGTAGGGTTCTGAACTTTAAAATGAGTATGCAGTTTTAAATCGAGAATAGACTTCCTTAACTTAAGATTTGCTCTGCATGTGCTTTCGTCTTTACTTTCGAAATCACTTCATTAATAATTCCATTTTCATTAATAATAAAGGTAGTTCTATGAATACCATCATATTCCTTGCCCATGAATTTCTTTGGGCCCCAAACACCAAACGCATTGATAACAACTTTATCCTCATCTGCCAATAAAGGGAATGGCAATTCATATTTGTTCTTGAAATTCTCTTGTCTTTTGGCAGAATCGGCACTCACACCTAAAACGTCATATCCTCGACTTAAAAATGTTTGATAGTTATCTCTAAGATCACAAGCCTCAGCTGTACAACCAGGAGTACTCGCCTTCGGATAAAAGAATAATACCAACTTTTTACCTAAATAATCTTGCAATCGAATGGTATTTCCCTGTTGGTCTTTAGCTTCGAATCTCGGTGCTTCATCTCCTTTTTTAAGTGTTGTCATTTTTTGTTCTAGTAGTTTGTTATTCAACAAAAATAAGATTATTAACGAAACATATTCGTTATTTTTGACAGGAAAATCTCAACAATGAACAAAAAAGAAAAGGTAGATTTTGTAATTGACACCTTGCAAGAATTATATCCTGAAATTCCTATTCCGTTAGATCACAGGGATCCATATACATTATTGGTAGCCGTTTTGCTCTCTGCACAATGTACCGATGTTCGCGTAAATCAGGTGACTCCATTCCTATTTGAAAAGGCAGATAATCCTTTTGATATGGTGAAGATGACTGTGGAACAAATCAAGGAAATCATCAGGCCTTGTGGTTTATCTCCTATGAAAAGTAAAGGCATTTATGGACTTTCTAAAATTTTAATAGACAAGTACAATGGTGAGGTCCCGCAATCATTTGAGGCTCTGGAGCGTTTACCAGCTGTCGGGCATAAAACAGCAAGTGTTGTCATGAGTCAAGCGTTTGGAGTACCTGCCTTTCCTGTAGACACTCACATTCATCGTCTTATGTATCGATGGAATTTATCAAATGGCAAAAATGTTATTCAAACGGAAAAAGATGCGAAGCGTTTGTTTCCAAAGGAGTTGTGGAATGATTTGCATTTGCAAATCATATGGTATGGTCGAGAATATTCACCAGCTCGTGGTTGGAATTTAGAAAAAGATATCATTACTAAAACGATAGGAAGAAAGTCGGTTATAAAAGAATACTACAAAACAAAATCATAAAAAAAGTCTCAACAACGTTGAGACTTTTTCCACTCTTAATTCAAATTCAATTCAATGAAACGGTTTGACTTGGTTTTAACAATGGTTAGCGACTTGGAAAAATTAATCAAAAATTGAATTGTTTCTTTTTTGGGTTGCATCCTTACATCGGATGACTTTTTAGAGTAAAGTTGCATCATATACGCCTTTTTAAAATGTTATTTTAAATTGTAACGACACAATTCTCTCATTATTGTTAGTTTATTAAAATTATTTTATGTTTTTCTACTAATTTTCTCAGGTTGATCAATGCATATCGCATTCTTCCTAATGCTGTATTTATGCTTACACCTGTATTTTCGCTTATTTCTTTAAAGCTCATATCTTTATAAATTCTCATAATGAGAACTTCTTGCTGTTCTTCTGGTAATTCTTTCACCAACTCTTTTACATCATTCAAAATCTGATCCTTTATCAATTGGTTTTCGGCATTTAGTTTGTCGTCACCTAAAACAGAAAAAATATCAAAATCGTTAGTGCTATTGAATGCAGGCATGCGATTTGATTTTCTAAAATGATCAATAATCAGGTTGTGTGTAATACGCATGACCCAAGGAAGGAATTTACCTTCTTCATTGTAATTCCCTTTTTTTAAGGTGCGAATTACCTTAATAAAGGTATCCTGAAAAATATCTTCGGTTACATTACGATCTTGAACCTTGCTAAATATGAAGCTATATAAACGCTGTTGATGTCTTTTGATTAAAATCTCCAAACAACCTTCTTCGCCGTTTATATAACGCTTAACTAGGGCACTATCTAAAATTTTATTGCTACGCATATAAATTACTTTAAAAGAGATTGGCATCTCCTATTTCAACTCAAAATTTGTTAAAGTAATTTTTTTATATATGCGTTAATTATGTGGATATCAGGAACAAATATCAATTATTTTTTAAAGCCATCCAAATATTTTTATTTTTTCAAGAAAATTTCCTTTCGCTCTCATAGCAAATAGTCGTATTTTTAAGGCTTAAATTTTGAGGATGTCAGTAGAAGATATTTCAACCTTAAACCCAAAGGATTTTATTCTAATTAAAGGCGCTAAACTCCATAATCTAAAGGATATAAGCGTGGCATTCCCTCGCAACAAATTAATTGTTATTACTGGATTGTCGGGGTCTGGAAAATCTTCACTTGCTTTTGATACCCTTTATGCCGAAGGGCAAAGAAGGTATGTTGAAAGTCTTTCTTCATACGCAAGGCAATTTCTCGGAAAACTCAATAAACCAAAAGTAGATTACATTAAAGGGATAGCACCCGCAATAGCCATTGAACAAAAAGTAAATTCTACTAATCCGAGGTCAACAGTTGGAACATCTACCGAAATTTATGATTATATAAAGTTATTGTATGCGAGAATTGGCAAGACCTACTCTCCTATTTCTGGTGATTTGGTAAAAAAAGATACGGTATCAGATGTTATTCATTTTATCAAACAATTCGAAGAAGGAACAAAACTATTACTTCTCGCTCCTATTTCATTTGAAAATGACAAGAGTATTGAGGTTAGAATAAATGTACTACAACAACAAGGGTATGCGCGTCTAAAATGGAATGATAAAATCTATCGATTAGATGATTTTCCGATTGAAGATTATAACGGAGAGTCCATTTATTTGGTCGTGGATCGAATCATAATGAAGAATGATGAAGACTTTTTTAATAGAGTTGCAGACGCCACTCAAGCTTCATTCTTTGAGGGAAAAGGTGTTTGTTGTATTGAAAACATCTCTTCGGATACCATTAGAGAATTTAATAATAAGTTCGAATTGGACGGTATGTCGTTCCTAGAGCCAAATACTCATTTTTTTAGTTTTAATAATCCGTATGGCGCATGTCCAACATGTGAAGGATACGGCAATGTAATCGGTATCGATGAAGATCTAGTTATTCCAAATACGGGGTTATCAATTTATGAGGATGCTATTTTTCCTTACCGCACAGACTCCTTCAAGCATTATAAAGAGGATTTAGTCAATTCTGCTTACAACTATGATATACCAATCCACAAACCTTGGTTTGAGTTATCCGAAAAGCAACAAGCGTTAATTTGGAACGGTACTAAAGACTTTAAAGGGATTCATCACTTTTTTGCGGCCTTAGAAGAAAAAAGCTACAAAATTCAAAATCGGGTAATGTTATCCAGGTATCGAGGTAAAACTAAGTGTACCAAATGCAACGGTAGAAGACTTCGAAAAGAAACCGATTATGTAAAAATTGATGGAAAAACAATTTCTGATCTTATTTCTTTACCTCTAGATGAATTAGCAGAATACTTCAAATCAATAAAGCTTGATGATTATCAAACAAAAGTTGCTGAGCGACTTTTAAAAGAGATTAACAACAGATTAGCCTTTTTGATAGATGTTGGACTTAGTTACCTAACATTGAATAGGACATCTAATACCCTATCGGGAGGAGAAAGCCAACGAATTAATCTGGCTACCTCGTTAGGAAGCTCCCTTGTTGGCTCAATGTACATATTGGATGAACCGAGTATCGGGCTTCATCCCAAAGACACCGAACGCTTAATAAGTGTTTTAAAACGATTACGAGATTTAGGAAATACCGTAATTGTGGTAGAACATGATGAAGAAATAATGAAAGCGGCTGATTACATTGTAGATATTGGTCCTGAAGCCGGAACATTAGGAGGTAAAGTTGTCGCTACAGGGACGTTTCAAGATATTTTAGCAAGTGATTCGCTTACAGCAAAGTACTTGAATAACAGCCTTGAAATAGAAGTCCCTAAATTAAGAAGGACTTCTCAGAATAAAATTCAAGTTCTGGGAGCCAGAGAAAATAACTTAAAAAACATCGATGTTACTATCCCTTTAGAATCATTGACTGTAGTAACAGGAGTATCAGGTTCTGGAAAGAGTACATTAATCAAGAAGATCCTCTACCCTGCTCTTCAAAAGCAATTAAACGGTTATGGTGACAAAATTGGTGAACACTCCAAAGTAATTGGAGACATTAATCAAATAGGTAGTGTAGAATTCATTAATCAGAATCCAATTGGACGATCATCAAGATCAAATCCGGTCACCTATATAAAAGCATATGATGAAATCCGAAGCTTGTTCGCCAACCAAAAGCTATCCAAAGTTAGAAACTATAAACCGAAGCACTTTTCTTTTAATGTAGATGGAGGCAGATGCGATGTTTGTAAAGGCGAAGGTGAAGTTACCATAGAGATGCAATTTATGGCGGATGTTCATTTAGAGTGTGAACAATGTAAGGGTAAACGTTTCAAAAAAGAAGTGTTAGAAATCAATGTGTTTAATAAAAACATTGATGACATATTAAAACTAACCGTAGATGAGGCAATTGATTTCTTTAAATCAATTGATGAAAAACGCATTATCAGTAAATTACAACCACTTCAAGATGTTGGATTGGGGTATGTGCAATTGGGTCAATCATCGTCTACATTATCTGGTGGAGAGGCACAACGGATTAAATTAGCCTCTTTTCTTGTAAAAGGGAATACTAAAGATAAAGGCTTATTCATTTTTGACGAGCCTACCACAGGATTACATTTCCACGATATACAGAAATTGATCAAGAGTTTAAATGCCTTAATCGAAAAAGGGCATTCAATAATTGTAATTGAACATAATATTGATTTAATCAAATGTGCCGATTATATTATTGATTTAGGTTTGGAAGGTGGAAAAAGGGGTGGAAATTTAATTTATCAGGGTAATCTAGTACAATTTGTAAAAGATTCACACTCATCATTGACTTCACAGTTTCTTAAAGAGAAACTAATTTAATAAGCAAATACGTTTATTGATCCTCACTTTTATATAGCATTTTATAGAAAAGAGTTAGTCATTCAACAACTATTCATATACGTAAATCCTATTTTGTAGTGAAATAAATTTAAAAATTACTACTTTTTATGTAAAAAAATACATAATCTAATACTTCTCTATAAAACCTTGTATTCCAGTATTTTAAATAATTAATATGCTTTATATTTAGTTATTTTTATATTGAAATAATTAATTTTTTTACGAAATTACTTGTTTTGTAGTATTTATTTACTACATTTGTGTACTCTCAAGAACGAAATGAATAAAAAAGATAAAGCAAGAGCTCGTCGAATTATTCAGATTTTTAGAGAGTCTGAATTAACCCAGAGAGAATTCTCAATGGTTATTGGAGTTTCTCAGCAATTGGTAAGTGCAGTATTAAATTACCGTAAGAAACCAAACGAGAACATCCTATTTGGCATAATTGACAAGATTCCAGAAGTAAATCCCTTATGGTTACTTACTGGAAAAGAAATAAGAGACAATGATCCCCTTAATTCATATAGTAAACCCCTAATTGAAAACTATTTGGATATCATTGTCAAAAAGCGTGTCGAAAGATTGGCAGATGATATATTAAAATATCAATTATCAGAACTAATCTTAGATAAATTATCAAATATTGAAAGTATGATTCAAAACACTGAGATCCCCCTAAAGGAAGGTGACAATTGAACCCCTAATCCCAATCCCCCAACTAATTGTCCCTTAGGTGTAGATTTATATTTTCAGTATTTGAATTACGCTTTTACATGTAATAACAAATAAATACATATTTTGTGGTATTTTTTTACTACGTTTGTGTATTCAATATTAAAACTATGGACAAGCAAGATAAAGACAGAGCAGATAGAGTGATACAGATATACCAAGAATCAGGAATGAACCAAAGACAGTTTTCCGATTTAATTGGAGTATCACAACAACTTATCAGTGCCATTATCAATTATAGTAAAAAACCTAATGAAAGTGTTTTATTTGGTATTATAGACAATATTGACAGTGTTGATCCCTTATGGTTAATCACTGGAAAAAAAATGAAAACCGTAATCGAACACGATGTTCCCCTAAGTTCAGAAAAAACAAACCCTATATCGTTTTATCTGAAGGACATTGTTAAAGAGCGCATCAATAAATTGGCAGATAACATTTTGAAAGAAAGACTATCTGAAATTATATTGAACAAAATTTCAACCCTAGAAAATCTTACTGGAGAGAATAACGAAAAAGCCCCTGAAATATAAGCTTAACGAAATTCCCCCATTATTTTCTCTCTACTGTTTTAAAACTTTAGAATTAGAACTGATGATCAAAAGTTGATTGGCGCTCTTTATTTTTATTAAACCAACCGACAATACTAATCGTATTAAAATTTAAACTATTAACCGCAAATAGAAGTTAAATAAGCCTAACATTTCTATTTGTAACGTAGGAAAGTTAGGCGCAATTAGTTATGTTAGTTTATAAAAATGTAAAAATTGAAGTTTTATTTGGTTATGCCCTGACAGATGAATTTCTAGGTAGACCACAAAAAATGTTTAGAGGAGATTATGGGAATGCTATAAATAGTGCTAAAGCATATATCGATTCTTTTGTAACGATAGATTAAATTAAAAATCCTCTATTTAGACCCTAAATGCAATCTTTTTATTGCACAAAAAAAAGCAACTCAGACGAGTTGCTTTTTTTTTTGGGGTGAAAGACCGGGTTCGAACCGGCGACCTCTGGAACCACAATCCAGCGCTCTAACCAACTGAG
>JALQZD010000106.1 GCA_023258495.1 Polaribacter sp. | reverse complement strand
TCCGGTTCCTATGATAAACATGAGTAGGCCAATGGCACCAAAAAAGTGCATCGGTCGTTTCCCAAACTTCGATACAAAGCCAATGGTGATGAGGTCTAAAAAACCATTGATAAAACGTTCGGCTCCAAATTTGGTTTCCCCGTATTTTCTAGCTTGATGCTTCACTTCTTTCTCGGCGATTTTAGTAAATCCAGCGTTGGCAGCAAGAACTGGAATGTATCGGTGCATTTCACCATGAACATCTATGTTTTTAACTACCTCGCTGCGATAGGCTTTGAGTCCACAATTAAAGTCATTGAGTTTGATTCCAGAGCTTTTTCGAGCCGCCCAGTTGAACAATTTTGAGGGAATGTTTTTGCCGATGAGACTATCGTAGCGCTTTTTCTTCCATCCCGATACCAGGTCTAACTCTTCTTTTTGGAGTAGTTCTATTAGCTCGGGAATTTCTTCAGGACTATCTTGTAGATCAGCATCCATAGTGATTACTATATCACCACTTGCTGCTTTAAAACCCGCATGAAGCGCCTGGCTCTTCCCAAAGTTTTTCTGAAATTGAATCGCTTTTATTTCAGGGTGCTTCTCGCATAATTGTTCGATGACTTCCCATGACCCATCATTACTGCCATCATCGATATAAATTACCTCAAAATCAAAACGATTGGAGTGCATCACTGACACAATCCAATCGTTTAATTCTGTTAACGAATCACATTCGTTGTATAAAGGGATAACAATTGATAGCTGCATTGCAGAATCAAAAGTACTATTTTTTAATGGCTAGTCCTCGCTTCGTTTAAGAATTGCGGCAGGAATTAAAGACAGTAGAAAACCGAAAATTACCGCAAACAATAAACCGAAAGCAGCCTGAATCGCTGGAGTTTGGAATTGCTGTGCAATTTCTAACTGTGCATCGATTTGCTCAATAGTCATTTCGGTATTTTCAATTAGTTGCTCTCTTTGAAAATTCATAGCCTTGGTCATGGTCTCAGGATCAATCACGCGGGTAAGCAGGAGATTGAATAGGACGATGATAATACCGCTAATTACCGCAACCCCTACACCGATCTTAACCCCTTGCCAGAAGGACATCAAATTGCTGTTCGCATTTCTAAATTGATACATGGCTACAGCATACAATGCGGTTGAAAGGACAACACTTACAATGGTTACAAAAGTCCCACCTTGATAATGCATATCCATGGTGTAGAGCATAAAAGAAAAAATGGCGCTTAAAACACCAAGGATTGCTCCGTAGAGAAGCATGAAAGAGCTTGTTTTTACTGTTGAATTCATGGTTAGTTTTTTTAGGTAGGACAAGATACCATATAATCATGAATATTGAAATCTTTAGTAGGTGTAAAGCGGATGAAAAAAAGATTGTGCAAAAGAAGAAATTATTTTATTTTTGCACACTCGAAAAGAATATAGTATTACGATGAAACCAGAAATACACCCAGAAAATTACCGTCTAGTAGCGTTTAAAGACATGTCAAATGACGATGTGTTTATCACTAAATCAACTGCAGAGTCTAAAGAGACTATCGAAGTAGACGGTGTTACTTACCCAGTAGTGAAGC
>JALQZD010000086.1 GCA_023258495.1 Polaribacter sp. | reverse complement strand
AAATGAAAGAATTATGCCAATTGCAAACAATCCAACTGGTGAAACACATGCTGCAAGTTTAGACAAAGTGTATTCAATCGGTGTTTGATCAATATTAAAATTTAATAATAAAAATAATAGACCTATAATTATTGAAAGAATAAATTTTGAAGAGTTTTTATTAGTAGGAGAAAAAGCTCAAGAAATAGTAGCTGAAGGTATTGATCCTGAAGCCTTCAGGCGCAGTCTTGCAGAAGTATCTTCAGAAACAAAAGCAAGCGTTTTAGATTTAAGAATGTTTGAAGATATACTTAGTAAAGAGCAATATGCTGCAATTAAAAAAATAATTCCTTCAGAAACATTACTGATACCTTCCGCGACAAGTTTAAAAAATATGGCAGGGTATAAAGTAAGAAAAGGTGAAGGTCTGCAAAATATTGATTCAACTTTAATTGCAAATTTAAAGTCTATATTTGGAAGCATATATATGCTTTCGAATAATTCGGGTGACGAAACAAGACAGATACAACGAGTAAGAAATGCAGTAAGAGGTAATTTTGAAGTAGGAGCTAATGCTTTAAGAAGATCTTTGTCAGGTGGAGTTGTTGGTTCTATTGAATCCGCGAATTGTGATTTCGTTGCTTGTAGAAACATCAACACCAGGAACACGACCTCTTAAATAATCGTAGATATTACGAAATTGAACAGGGTCTAGTGTCTTTTTATTTACGTCATTAACAACTTGATATTCTTTGTTTTGTAACAAATTAATCACAACCTTTTGTTCACCTTTATAAGCCACTTTTTTGAGTCCGATTGTCGGTGAAAACGCTGAAATAGTTTTTGGAGCTTTATCTAATTTCACTCTAAAATATCCATTTTTATTGGTTAGCATTTTCTGCTTTGCACCATTAATTAAAATAACTGCACCTGCAACCGGATTTTTCGTTTCATCTTGCACATATACCATCAATTTTACATCACCCTCAGTCTGAGAAAATGATATCCCAGAATAACCACATAGCAAAGCGAGAACTATTAATTTTATCGTTTTCATATCGAATGATTTTTAGCTAAACAAAATTACAATTCCGTTAATAGTTCGTCGACAAAAAACTGTTAAAGTTCATCGAACTAAAATACCTTTTCACCGTTAACATATGTCGCTACGGCTTTAGTCCTAGGTATTTTGCGTTCTTCAATTTTCATGATATCGTTACTTAAAATGGCGAAGTCTGCGAACTTGCCAACTTCGATACTACCTTTCTCGTTTTCCTCAAAATTGGAATAGGCTGCCCAGATTGTCATTCCGCGAAGGGTTTCTTCACGACTCAAAGCATTTTCCATTTGATATCCTCCTTCTGGATAGCCCTCCAAATCTTTTCTTGCCACGGCTGCATAAAAAGTCAAAAACGGACTTACCTTTTCAACGGGATAATCTGTTCCTAAAGCGACCATTCCATAAGTATCTAGTAATTTTTTAAAGGCATAACCCCCTTTGATTCTGTCTGGGCCAACCCGATCTTCTGCCCAGTACATATCCGAAGTAGCATGGGTAGGTTGAATTGATGGAATAACATTCTCAAATAATTCAAAATCATTCATATCCACAATTTGTGAATGTTCATTTCTCCATCTTCTATCTTTTGCATTTGCAGATTTTAAGGCTTCTTCATACACTTTTAGCACCCAGTAATTCGCTGAGTCACCAATGGCATGTGTATTCATTTGGAAATCTGAAGCTGCAATTTGTTTTGCGATTTCTGAATAACGTTCTGGCGGATAAATTAATGCGCCAAAATGATTGTCTCTGTCTGAATAAGGTTCTTTCATTGCTGCACCTCGAGATCCTAGTGCACCATCGCCGTATACTTTAAATGAGCGCACATTTAATCGATCGGTTTTGTAAATTCCTTTTTTGATGTAATGATCCAAATTTTCTTGAGTTGCCGAGACCATTGCATACACTCTAATTTTAAGATCACCAGCTTTTTGCAACGAATCAATCAAATTGATTGGTAATTGACCTAATCCAGCATCGTCCACGGTTGTTAATCCGTAACTAAAATTGATTTTTTCAGCCTCAAGTAATCCATTAATGGCTTCCGCTTTAGTAGCTTCAGGAATCTTGATGAAGCCCATTGCTCGATCAATTAGAACCCCTGTTAATTTACCATTTTTGGTAATAAACTCTCCTCCGGTAACTTGCTTTGGGAACTTTGTTTCAGATAATCCAGAATACTGCAAAGCAGCTTCATTTACCAATAAGGCATGACCGTCAACTCTTCGAACCGCAACTGGTGTATTCGGGAAAAGCTTGTCCAGTTTTTCTTTCGTTGGAAATTCTTTCACTGGCCAATCGTTCTGATCCCATCCACGCCCTGTAATGTAATTTACCTTTTTCTCATCCTTGAAATCTGCTAAGCGCTGTAATACTTCATCATAACTTTTCGTACCTTCTAAATCTACTTTTTGCAATTGCAGTCCGAAGCGGAAGAAGTGACAATGCGCGTCAATAAGTCCTGGTACAATCGTTTTATTTTCGGCATTTATAGTGTTTGTAGCTGTAAATTTGCTTTGGATTTCTTCATTTGATCCAACGGCAACAAACTTTCCGTCTTTCACAGCAAATGCTTGAGCAGTATCAAAATTTTCATTTACGGTATACGTGTTGGAATTGATGATAATTAAATCAACAGATTCGCTTGTGCATTGACTTAAGGTGAATACAGTAAGACAAAGAATGATTAGTTTTTTCATGAGTTTATATAGATTAATAAAGCTCCGATCATCAAAACAAATTGAATCGGAATGCGAATACCTGCTAGTTTTTTTGAGCCAATGGCTGGTTTTTCTTTTTTGTAATCCCAAATATGGATAAACAATAACAAGAACAATAATATGATGATGGACAGCGAGGCGATTTTTGCAGATTCATCGGAAAATAGTGCCGCTCCTAAAGCAAACTCAATAATTCCAACCAAATAGTTGGATAGTAGTTTAGGAAAAGGTTTTGGAATAAACTTATTGAAGAATTTTGGCTTCACAAAGTGCATTAGTCCGGCAAAGCAGAAAAATATCCCATACACTATTTTTAAGGCAAAAATCAAATTCTAATTTATGGTTTAACCGTTTGATTTTGATATAGATACTTGTCCATTAGGTAGATGATGCCGGTCATTGATGCACTACCCAATTCAAGTTCACGTTTGTTCACTTTATCAAAAGTGTCGCGACTTGTGTGGTGATAATCGAAGTAGCGTTGACTATCTGGTCTGTAACCGACAAGAGTTACTCCATCGTCTCGTAAAGGAGAAATATCTGCTCCAGAACCTCCTTTTAAGAGATCGTGAAGTCCATACGGTGCTAACAACTTTTTCCAGCTTTGCAAGAGACCCGTATTCTTTTCGTTGGCATCAATTGAGAATCCTCGTGGCGTATGTCCTCCAGCGTCAGATTCTAATCCTGCAATATGATTTTCTTTATTTACTTTGGCTAAGCGAGCATACTCTTTTGCACCTCTCGTTCCATTTTCTTCATTCATAAAGAAAACGACGCGAAGTGTATTCTTCGGACGAATTCCGTTTTTCAAAAATAAATAGGCCACTTCTAATGATTGTACGACTCCGGTTCCGTCATCATGAGCGCCTTCACCGAGATCCCAGGAATCCAAATGACCACCAACAACAATTATATTTTCTGGAGTTTCTGATCCTTTGATTTCACCAACCACATTAAATGAAGGTGCATCTGGCAATGTTTGACAATGCTGTTTGAAGAAGAACTTTAAATTCGGATTGGTTTTTAAATCGGTACTCAATTGTTCCGCAGCTCTTGAACTAATAGCTGCTGCCGGGATGTACTGATCTTTCGGAATATCTCCGTAACCCATAGTTCCTGTGTGCGGATAATCATCCACGCTGTTCGTCATTGATCTCACAATAACACCTACAGCTCCGAAAGGGCCGACTACCGAAGCACCACGAACTCGCTGTCCAACACAACCTCCGTAGGCACTAAATGTATTGATTAACGTGTTGTCAAACGCACCATTAAAGAATACGATTTTTCCTTTTGCTTTGTCACCTAGCGCTCTCGCTTCAGCCAAGTTTTTGACTTCAATAACTTCTGCTGTCACACCATTTTTTGGAGTAGCCACAGAGAACCCTAAGGCACATACGGGTACATTTTTTCGTTTTCCATTCACCGTGTAGTAGGCCACCTCTTTATCCCCTCGTACCCAATGTGGTACCATTACAGGTTGAAGCCAAACAGAATCCATTCCAACATTTTTCATCAATTGTTCTCCCCATTCTACGGCTTTTTGAGCTTCTGGAGAACCCGATAATCGACCTCCAATATTTTGGGTTAAGTCTCTCAGCCATTCGTAGGATTGACCCTGAGTAAGTGCGGTATTGAAAAATTGCTTGATGTTCGTCGAGTCAATCTTTTCGTTTTCCGAAAGTGTACCTGAAATAGGTAGGTTTGTATTTGGTTTTTGACACGATACGAACCATATGAGTATCATCAAAGGAATAAGTCTTGTCATCTTAGTATGATTTGCTAACAAAGTTAATGAACTTCGTACGAAATAAAATACACCGTGATTTCACATTTCTTATTGGGGTATCGGAGAAATTTATTTAGAAATCAAATTTGTAGCTTAACCCTAAAATAGCTTGAAATCCTTGTACATCAAAATTGGCAAATTGCTGATATTTCCCATTGATGAAATTATTTATTTTGACAAAAACAGTAAATTGATCATTGAAGTGATAACCGCCATTCAGATTGGCATCAACAAAGCCTGCAATGGTTTGAATACCAATAGTATTTGAGGGGTAAATTCCACTATACAACGCATCTTTTCGGTCACCAAAGTAATTTATCGATGCTGAACCATACCAGTTTTTCTTTTTGAACTTGGCTAAAATCGAAGCTTCGGTATTCGGTAAATTCCATGCTTCAGCTGAGTTTCGGGTATCGAAAACATGATATCTAAGACTCGTAGAAACAGATAAGTATTTTGACGCTTCATACGCTAATTCCCCAGCAAACGTCATGGTGATCACATCATCATAAATTACAGAAAATGAATTTCCGTATTCAAATCCTTTTAAATCACTACCGTTTAGAGAAGTTGTTGCTCCGTCCGATTTTGAATTATTTCGTATAAATAAAGGTTTGTCTTCTTCATTTTTTCTGCTGATACCCAGGTGAACACTCAAGTCATTTGTAGCTAATGCTTTTATCCCACCGAAGGCATGATATTTCTGATTGGTTTGCGTCATAAAAAGAGTTGGAGACACATACGGATTCTGTTCTGTAAAGGATGCAAAGTTATTGGTTGTTAATCCACCAGAGATTCCACCATACACGCTCACAAAATCTTTGACTATTGGAAATTGAACGTTTACATCTGGATATACCAAAAAGTGTTGCAGATCATTTTCGATATCAAAAGAAAGGAAAAGTTTAGTTCCTAAATCAATAGCAATTGCTCCCCATTTAAATTTATACCTTGGACTCGCATTCAGGGTCAGAAAATGATGATCTAAGGGTGCGTCTGAACTATAACTCTGCTGAAACCTCCCCCGTAAATATTCCATTTGGGTTGAAATGGAGATTTCATTTGAATTACGAAATAAAAAATCTACAGGGAATTTGAAAATCGCTGATCCATCTGCATAGAGTTCAGAACTGTTCCAGGCATCAGTAAAGTATTGCAAATCAAATTTGACAATTTCAATTTTGGAATCTTCAAAACTGATTTCACCACCTAAGTTAAACTGATTGTAATTTTGCTGTTCTTCAATCTGACCAATGGCAAGCGTACTAAAATTTAAGTCGGGCAATCCATACCAATTGTATGAATTTCGCTTTGCTGATAGATAGGTTTTCCATTTGTAAAATCGTTCATTCTGACTGTAAAAAACAGTCGTTTCGATATTCGAAAATGTGCTATTTAAAACAGAGTTTCTAAGATTTTCCTGAGATCCCGAATACTTTAAATGCAATCCGAAGTCATTTTCAAATTTGGAGTTATAATGGAAATACATTTCGGTGTAAGGTGAAGCATAATTTCCATAACCTAATGCTACAAAATTGTTGAAAATTCGTTCTTTGACCCCAACATCAATGCCTTTTACTACACCCGTTTTTGGAACAAATGTGGACGCCACCGGAGCCGAAAAAATACTGTACACCAATTTTTTTCTTTTTGATTTTTCAAGAATTTTAATCGTAGGTTTTTTTACGATCTTATTGGCATCAGCAATCTTCGGATTGTATCGAGTTTCAATTTCAACAACCTCTGTTTTGACAGTATCTTTCTTTTTGGAATGATCTTGAGCTGCAATTCCAACAACAGTACAAAAACAAATAAATGAGAGTATTTTTTTCATTAATTTTTACTTGGGGATGTTATAGAAGTGTTGGTCTTGGCTTCGTTTTCTTTTATGATTTTCAATTCGGTTTTCGCTTCTTTCACCAAATCTTCATATTGGGTGAAATTCTTAATGATATTCTCCAGTATAAATGTGGCCTGATAGGCATCTTGTAATTTGTAGTAATTTTTAGCCATAATCATATAGCTCTTTACTCCCCAGTATTTGTAATTGGCATAATTGGAAATTAGGTTTTGAATAATGGTATTCGAACCAGTGTAATCTTCATCTTCAAAGGCAAATAATGCATTGTAATACATGGCTTCTGCCTTTAATTCCCCTTTTGCTTCTTTCTCAATATTTTCGAAATATTCTCTGGAGGTATCAAAGTCCTCAGTTTTGTAAGATGTTCTCGCAATAATCACTTTAGCATCGAGCAATAAGATGTCATCTATAGGGTCTTTGGCGGTAACTTTTTTAGCATAATTAAGGGCCTCTTTGTATGATTTTGTTCTGTAATAAGCCTTCATCAAATTACTTTGAGCAAATACTACATTCGAAGTTTCGTAGGCTTCTAGTTCCAGTTTTTCCAAATACGGGATGGCTTCATAGATATCATCCAACTCCAAATAGATTTGTGAAATTTTAGCTAAGGATGTTTCTCTGTATTCTGTTATTCCTTCTTTGATTACAGCTAAGAAATAGGGTTTGGCTTTCGGATATTCTTTCTGTTCGAATAAAACATTACCGAGATAAAAGTTTGCCTTAATAAAGTGATTGCCTTTTGGATATTTAGTTAAATACCGGTCTAAATTGCGAATAATAATTCCCTGATTTAAACCTTGTAAATAGTTCTTTTCGGCAATTTGAAATGTTGAATTATCTAACTCATCTTCAGAAACTTTTACAAAAGATAAGGTATTTATCCATTGTACATATTCATCCAAACGATTTTCGTCGATATAAATATTTTTAGCATTCCCAACCGCCTGGATGGCTTCTTTTGTATTGGGAAATTTGGAGGCTACGGCCTTGTATTTTTCTAATGCCTTCGAATTTAAATCATCGTTGTAAAACAGTAATCCTTGTCGTATAAGTGACTTCGAGATAAAAGGACTTCTTGGATATTTCGAGACTAAGCGATCGTATGCCCGATGTGCTAATTCGTGATTTTTAATCTTGGTGTATGTACCTGCTAGTTGAAATAAGGCATCATCTTTTAGATTCGAAATGGGGATTTCATTCACTAGTCTTTTGAGTGTTTGAATTTTCTTTTCATTCTCATTTAAAAAACCATGACTCATGGCGATTTGATAGGTGGCGTAGTCAGCTCCCGGATATTCGTTTTGAACGATTTTATTATAAGATGCAACAGCATCATTGTAATTGGTTAGTGCATAATTGCAATCGCCTTCTCGTAGTCGAGCATCGGCCTGATAATTAAAATCATCAGTATCATTTTTTAAGAATGAAGAGAAATAAGGCAACGCATTTTTATACTTTTTCTGTTTGAAATACGCATAACCAATTTGATAATCCAAAATGGAATGTTCTTCCAATGATGCTGAGGAGGTTGATTTTTTAAGTTGTTCAAATAAGGAAATAGCTTCTTCAAAATCATTAAGTGCAAAGTACGATTCTGCCAACCAGTATTTACCGGATGCATATACTTTCGGATGCTCACTTCGAGTAGCTTCTAGTAAATACAGCAAAGCATCCGTAGTTTTACTTTCATTAAAAAGCTGAATTCCTCGATATAAAGAAACCTCCTGAATGAGTTTTCTGTTGTTTATTGATTTTCGTTTGTTCAAATAGTCCAAGGCTCCCTGGTAATCTTTCTGATGAACGAAAGAGCTCACAACCAACTTGTTGATTTCTTCAAATTGTGGTGAATTTGGATAATTTTTCAAGAAATCTTGAAGCACTTGAGAGACAGGTTCAAAAGGATTTCCTTCTTCATAACTCAACTTGGCATAATTTAAGGCGGCGTCCTCTTTAATTTTTAATTCGAAATTCAATTCGCTTGCGGATTTAAAGGCATTCAGCGCTTCGGATTTTTTACCCGTATTCAGATAACATTCTCCCAGATGATAGTAGGCGTTTTGTGCTACTGAATTCTTTTCGTCAATAATTTTATTGAAATATTGAATGGCATTTTCAAAGTCATTTTGTTTGTAATAGGCATATCCTAAAATGTAATAATCCGTATTATTCCATTTGCCTCTTTTGCCTTTGTACCCCAATAAGTATGGAATCGCTTCAGCATACTTTTGCGTGTTGAAATAACTTTCTCCAACAATCTTTGAAATTTCTGAAATATCTTTTCGCTTCGCATTTTCTAAAAGTTTGGTTCCAACCTCAATACAGCGTTCAAACTTCCCGGCTTTAAAACTGATGTCAAGTAAATAATAAGAAATCTCCGCTCTATAAGAATCATTATCGGCAATTTCTTTCAAGGTCGATTCTGCCACCCCGTAATCTTCTAATTTATAGGCAATAAATCCGTAGTAATAGCGAGCATCATTCCCGTATTTACCATCATTTAAAAGAGGTAGAAACTTATCTTTTGCTAATTTCAGTTGATTGGCGACAAGCAGGCCATAACCCATTTTAAAGAATAATTCATTGCGATTTTCTTTCGATAAATAATAAGTATTTACTTTTTGAAACCATTTTAATGCGTAAGCTGCTTTTTTATTGGCGAAATAATAATTTCCAACATTGAAATAAGCTTTGTTTTTTTTATTGCTATTCGGATATTCAGCAACAAATTCTAACACTTTTGAATCGGCCTTATCCTGATTTAGTTTTATCGCACACATGGCATCGTAATAGGATGCATCAGCCTTTAGATGACTTTTTTGAGTGGCATTTTCGGCAATCGCAGTAAAGCTTAATTGAGCAGCTGCATAGGCCTTGTTATTGTATAATTTTACAGCTTCATCAAATTGATCATTTAAATTTCCAATTCTAGTTGATTGTTGAGCCAAAACGGAATTGAATCCGATGGATAATAGTAGACATAGAAAAATCATTCGGGTGATACCTTTCATCAATTTTTGATTTGCTTCACATAAATAACGAACATTTTTTAATTTTGTTGAATAGAAGATTTAAAAAAAATATTTTTCATACTTTCACTAACTCTCTAAAGAAATCCACACCATAATTCACTTTCATGAGTAATCCAGTTTTACAACTTTCAAACGCAGATATTTATCAAAGAGATAGTTTGGTGTTGTCTAAAGTGAATCTGACCATCAATCAAGGTGAGTTTTATTATTTAATTGGAAAGACAGGCTCTGGGAAAAGTAGTTTAATGAAAACCTTATACGGGGATCTCCAATTGAAAATGGGTATGGGAACTATCGTCGGTTTTGATCTTAAAAAATTAAAGGAGCGTCAAATTCCGTTTTTACGCAGAAAACTTGGAATCGTTTTTCAGGACTTTAAATTATTAAGTGAGCAAACTGTTTTTCAAAATCTTGAATTCGTTTTGAAAGCTACCGGTTGGAAAAAGAAAGACGAGATAAAAGACAAAATCAATGAGGTTTTAGAAAAGGTAGGGATGAAGGAGAAATACTACAAAAAAGCTTTTGAATTATCTGGCGGTGAACAACAAAGAGTTGCCATCGCAAGGGCATTATTAAATAATCCCGAATTGATTTTGGCAGATGAACCGACCGGAAATTTAGATCCGAAAACCTCTCTGGAAGTCATGGAATTGCTGAATACCATCCATAAAAGCGGAAAGACCATTCTCATGGCTACGCACGACTATCAATTAATCATAAAATACAAGCATAAGGCAATTAAATGTGAAGGTGGTAAACTGTTCGAAGTTGCCCAAAATATCCCTGCCTAATGCTATCCGTCTTAATTCCTTCATACGATACGAATGTCGTTCCGCTTTTTGAAGAACTTCATCATCAGTTGATGGATTCAAAATTAGATTTTGAGATTATTTGTATCGATAATGCTTCCAAATCAGAAAAATGTATTCTGAATCAAAAGGTGAACGATATGTTACATTGCCGCTATTTTGAAAATTCTACTGACGTTGGAAGAAGTGCCGTTCGGAATCAATTGGCATCTGAAGCAAAGGGAGATTGGTTGTTATTTTTAGATGATGATGTGATGCCTACGAATTCTGATTTTATATCCACATATCAACTAGCAATGGATTCCGATAAGCAGGTAATTTCTGGCGGACTTCGATATGAAGATAATTCCACAAAACAAAACTGCCTGCGGTACAAATACGGGATAAAACATGAACAAATCGATTCGAAAATAAGAAGTAAAGATCCATACAAATTCTTTTTAGCTTCCAATGTATTGATATCAAAAAAAGTGTTTGATTCCATCAAATTCAACGAGGAAATTACCCAATATGGGTATGAAGACTTATTATTTTCTAAAGATTTAGAATCAAAAAATATTCCCATTCAACATATCGATAATTCGGTGTATCATTTGGGTATTGATGACAATCAGGTATTTGTTGAAAAGAGTGAGCACGCGATTCGTAATATGCAAACATTGATAAAAAAAGGGATATTAGATTCCGCTGACACCAATATCTATAAAGTTTA
The DNA here is from genome assembly GCA_023258495.1 of Polaribacter sp. GTDB lineage: Bacteria > Bacteroidota > Bacteroidia > Flavobacteriales > Flavobacteriaceae > Polaribacter. The sequence continues at coordinate 146 of JALQZD010000086.1, read as the reverse complement.
CCAAAGATTTAAATCATTAGGACTTTTGTGGTTCTTTCGAGTTTTTTTAAAATATTTTAGAAAAAAGGCGATTGAAGGATCCTTATTCTATTTCAATTTGTATCGATTGTCATATCTGTCCAGATTATTGAAAGATTCTCAATAAT